>CAZBSW010000247.1:0-3735 GCA_964494835.1 uncultured Thermotogae bacterium | reverse complement strand
CCTTCTTGCTCAGTGTTCTCTACAACTTCCACAGCGGAAAAAGGGAGGATTGTGTCGGACAATCCGTGCTTACCAAGGATGAACTCCGGCGCTTTGCGGTTCCTGTTGTGCGAATGGACGGAGGTGAGCAAGGAGGAGAGACCACAGGCGGCGTGTAACAGCCAATCATGAAGGAATGAATCAGTAGCATGTTGGTCCTGGAAGATGCTGAAATAACCAAGGTGCATCTGTTCCGCTAGCTGAGCGGCGATGTGTTCGATTCCATCCGGGTTCCCATAAAGTGCTACGCACCGCCGGTGATTGCGTCGATGCTGGAGTCGTTGATGCGGTCGATCTTGACGTTTGCCTCTTCCGATGCGCCTGACACGCCGATGTCAGCGTAACCGCGGGCACCGCCACTCCCAAGGCTAATGCCGATATTCATGCGATCACGATATCGGCTCGACATGGCGCGCACAAGTGCGTTTCCGCTTTCCAGGTTTGCTGATCGGCTTGCGGGGGTGCCTCGGGTGTCGCACGCCCTTGACGAAGGGGCGTATTTATGCTACGGTGACGTATCTTTGGAAGCAGGGGTGGTAACGATGCGAAGACATTCTCTCGTCGTGACACTGGTTGGTTCAATGTTTCGTGCCGACAGCCTCACCAATCCCCGCTTCTTCCATAATACCAACGTCCCGCTAGGGGCGCTCAGCTAATTTGCCTGTTTTATCAAACCCTTAATCAATCAAGAGATTTAGCATGAGCCATCGCGATCTGGTATTTCCCTGATTTCGCACGTGGCTTTGCAGATAGTAAAGAGGAGAACCAATGTCTACCGATAAACAAGTACAGCTTGATTGTGTGTTGAAGGTAAAAGATGAGATTATGTGCGCGGCTCGTGAGTACCTGCGTAGTGAAGGGTTCATAGAGATCCTGCCGGTGATCCTCTCACCGATTACCGATCCTCTCCACCACGATACTTTTGATGGAACGGTCAGCTTCTACGGGACTCCGTACCAGCTGACGAAGAGCATGATTCTGCACAAGCAGATCGCGCTACGGACAGTGCCCCGGATATATTGCGTCTCCCCGAACGTGCGCATGGAGCCCGCAGAGCGTGCGGGCTTAGGGCGGTATCTCGCGGAGTTCGTACAGCTTGACCTCGAGGTGCGGGATGCATCCCGTGACGAGATCATGTCCATCGGAGAAGGGCTGGTGCTGAATGTGCTGACCGCGATCAACGCCCGCTGTTCTGACGAGCTTACGGTATTGGACCGAAAGCTGGACATTCCGGCGATACCATTCCAGCGCATCACGTATCGAGATGCAGAAGCGGAATTCGGGCCGAAATTCGATGATCGTCTCTCAAGTTCCCGATCCGCACCGGTGTGGGTGATAGACTTCCCGCGCGCAGTGCGCGAATTCTATGATCGGGAAGATCCGGCACGTCCGGACGTGCTCTTGGACATGGATCTTGTCTATCCCGAAGGATACGGTGAGGCGCTCTCAGGTGGAGAGCGGGAGAACACCTTGGAGCGCGTCCTGCGTCGCCTGGAGCAAGACGGTATCGATCGCACACGTTTCGTACAGTATCTGTCGATGCTGAAAGAAGGGATGCCACGTTCGGCCGGGTTTGGAATCGGGGTCGAGCGGCTGACAAGGTTTGTTTGCGGCCTCAATCACGTTGAACAGGCGCGCCTTTTCCCGAAGACGCCCGGCAATATAGGCGCAATCTAGATGGGCGGGGCCTCGGGATATCATCTCTCCCGAGGCCCCACGCAAAGCTGGTCAACCGCTCTTATGAACGAGGCCTCCAAATCGCTTCAGGAAAGCGCTCAGAAGCGCGTCACCCACATGAATGTCGTATCCTGTCTTCGGCCTTGATTTCTCTTCACTTCTCTATTAGCCTTCAGGAGAAACTGGTTATCGCGACGGAGGGAATCATGGCGGTTAAGCGAACGGATCCCTACATATGGGTAACCTGGGTGACCAAACTCCTTGCCGGTGAGGGACAGTGTGAGTGGTCGGCGTGGTTCCGCGCCCATCACAGCGATTACGACCGCCTCCCGAGCGATTTCGACGTTGCGGCATGGACCGTTGAACACAATGAGTTGGTGCAATTGCGTAAGGCACAGCTCTCTGATGATGGATATCAAGTCCATATCGAGGATGAGAACGCGTTCAGGCGGATCGGAAAGACAGGGATTGTCGTGTCCGGTAAGCCAGATATCTTGGCGATCCGCGATAATGTCGGTGTAATTGAAGACTGCAAGACCGGCCGACCACGTACATCCGATCAGCTCCAGGTTCTGGTTTATATGCTTCTCTTACCAATCGGGAACCAGCGCTGTGCGGGAATAAAACTCTCTGGGCGTGTTGCATACAAGACCGGATCGATGGAGATTCCATCATCGGGGCTAACGGACGATTTCCGCGCCAAGTTTGTCGGACTAGTGCATCGAGTGGGTGGTGATCAACCTTTGCCCAAGAACCCCGTGTGGTCGGAATGCCACTGGTGCGATATCGGCCCCGCCGATTGTCTGTATCGGGTCGGCGAGCCGCCTGCATCCGCCGAGGCGGAAACAGATCTGTTCTAATTGAGTCCCGGCAGGCTCAAATGTCGTGCGCGGCTTGCGATCGAATCCTCGTTGTTGGACTGTAGAAGCCACCGCGTCCGTCCTGCGTGTTTGGCGAAGGAGCGATGGCGCTCCGGCCTGCGAGCCTGAGATTCTTGCATTACCCCTCAAGCTTCTCTACCACCACCCGTTTGGGCTGATCTTATCCCAAGTTCCGCCGAACCGGAGCGCCGGTGGAGTATGCACTATCTTAGCGTTTTTGTAACCCTATGTCAAATCTTTGATCATCTTTGCTCTCTTATTATGGCTTAAATGTCCTTTGGGAGCTGCTTATTTGTCTATGTGGACTAATGTCACCGTATGTAAAGTGGAATTTGGACCATGCCCAAGAAATACTACCGTATCGTGTCACGAGCGGACGCCGTAAGGAGAGCTCGCATCATCGCCGGGTTGACATCAGCTGAATGTGCCGATTCAGTCGGTATCTCCCGTCCGATGCTCTCGTCAATCGAGAACGGTGCAGGAACGAGCGTCAAAACAGCACACAAGATTGCTGCTATCTTGGGAAAACCATTTAAAGAACTGTTTGATGTGATTGATGCACACTAGTGCCCCGTGTGCGGGCACCCAGGCGGAATCCCGGGTGCGCTATCCTCACAATAAGAGAGAACACCGGCGTACGTAGCGCCGGTGTCAATGCTTTCCTCTATAATCGGCTAACGGAAGGATGGGTTGACCTAGCCGCCGTTCCCCTTGCCCGAATTACCCTTGTTCTTTCCTTTGTTGTCGTTTCCTTTTCCTGCGCCGTTCTGATTGTGCTCATTCTCCTGCTCCGGCTCCTCGTTCTGCTGCTGATTGGCGTTCTGATTCATCTCCTGCTCTTGGTGCTGATTCTTGTTCTTCCCTTTCTTGGTGACTTGATTGGCCGCTGTGCCGGGCGATGCACCTTCCTCGATCAAGGAGAGTAGCAGATCGAGTTGGTCGGTGATCTCCTCGGATGTGTAGCCGACCACGATGAGGTTCTTCACCACTCGCAAAGCGATTCCGGGTGGTACGTCCGCCGCCGCCAATTCATCGACCTTGTTTAGTATCGCATTGATTCCTGCTTCATCGTACTCACTAGAGACTGCCAGCTTGGAGATCGCGTTATGAATGCCGTCCGGTGCGCTTTCGAGAGATG
>CAZBSW010000246.1:0-3771 GCA_964494835.1 uncultured Thermotogae bacterium | reverse complement strand
CCCTGGCTCAACGTGACGGGATTGTCTGGGTCGATCTCGATCGCGCTGCTTGGGATGAGTATCGGCCCAAGAGCGCTGTGTATGAACGACTTATCGCCCGATTTGGAAAGAGTATCCTCTCCTCCGACGGCCGCATCGATCGCAGTCGGCTGGCAGCGCGCGTGTTTCATGACGAGGAAGCGCTTTCCGACCTGAACGCCATCGTTCACCCTGCGGTATCCGGACGACTGCGCACGATAATCGCGCAACACGAGGCGAGGCAAACAGAAGTCCTCCTCGTTGAGGGAGCGCTTCTTGGGATCTCCCCCTACGTCGATTACTCGCTGTTTGATGCCGTACTGTGGTTCAAGGCAAGCCTCGGCACGAGGCGAAACCGCCTACTCGCTGCCGGACGACCAGAGCACCTTCACCGCTCTGTCGTGGGACAACCGGTGTGCGACATGACAACCATCGATGCCGAGGGGAGCGTCGAGCAAACCGAGCGTCAAATCCTTGATGCTATTGGATTGATATAGTCATTCGCAGTCGCGGTGAGCCAATGTCCATCCTGATAAGGTCATGCGGCCACTGCAACTTGCCACATCATCATAGAATTGAGGCAGGAGATCGGGCAATGCGCGAAATACGACTGCAACAAGAGATCATCGTTCATGCAACGAACGAGGTTGGTACCCTCGCCCGGGTGAGTCGTATCCTCAGCGATCTGGGGATTAATCTCCTCTCTGCCGCCTTGATGACCGACGGTGACGACGCTTCCATCCACATCGTGACGAGCTCACAATCGTTTGCCTTCGATGCATTGCGCAAGGCCGAACTCCCCGTGGAAGAGCGTGATGTCCTCGTCGTGGAGCTTCCGCATCATCCTGGGTTTCTGTGTCGGATCAGCGAGGCGTTGGCGCGCAAGGATATTTCCATTCACGATCTTTACGCTACAGTGGCACAGGGAAGCAGAACAGGTCTGGTTGTCCTCACCTGTTCCAACAACAGCAAGGCGCTGCAACTGCTGCGTCGACATTGATGCGTTCTCCCATTATTCTGTGGAAAGCCCGGCCTGCGGCAGGAAGCCTTCTCCGACATGGAAATCGATCAGGGAACAAGGACAACAAGCGGAACGAGGGTTGTCTGCCCTTCTTGGTTTGTGATCCACACGTAGTATGTCCCGGGTGCAAGCGATGTGGTGTCGATATTGAGTAAGGCACGTTCGCTGTCGTAATGAGTGAATACAGCAAGACTGTAGCCTGCCGCTCCACCGCCCCCAGCCAGATTGACATCAAGCGCCGCCACACGCACTTGTGGTTTCTTCCCGCCAGTGACCGATACATCCACCAGCGCCGGCGCACGCACGGGTGTCGTCTCACCCTGAGCGAGCAATGTAAGCTCATCGATTGCAGGTGAATTGGGTTTTCCCGCGGTAGCGGTGAGGCAACGGCCAGTTGCGTCATGTCCATAAACGATAATTCCGGGATTGGTGTGCCAGTTAGTGTCGAAGTCACCGAGCAGCGGATCGGTACGTTCCATCGTTGCACAGGTATCTCTGTTCCCCGCCGGCCAGCCGCTGCGTTTGGGATGCTCGGCGTTCGCCGTATCGACGACCGTTCCGGTTGGATCAACGAGGAGGACGACCGCACCACTGTCCGGAAGGATGTACTTGGCGGTCACCTGCGGGTCGTATACCAAGTCAGCGCCGACGTCACTCAACGTGGCATCATAACGTCGCTCCATAACATAGTAGCCGCGCCCTCCCGTGCCGTCCTTGCCGGCGATCCACCAGGACATGTCGATCACACGCCAGGTGTACTTACCCGATGCGGCGAAGGCGATCTGCGAGCTCGGAGTGCGGTGGACGGAGAGATCGATGGGAGAGGGCGTGATGACTCCCGTGAGCGGGACGCGCGTCCATTGATCCACTTGCGGGACGGCCGCACCTTTGGGGTACCAAAATATGCTCCAGCCGTCAAGATTCACCGGAATGGAGCCGAGATTGCGCAGTTCGATCCACTCGTCTGCCGGACTTGCTGGGGTTCCGCCCCACGCAATCTCGTTGATGATTACCTTCCCATCGAGCGATGGAGAGAGTGCGCCTCCTCCTCCAGCTGCAGCCTGTTCCTCCACGTCGATGCTGAGAGTATCATCGGCGTGGAGCTCTTTGCCGGCAAGGGTGTGGCCGGTGACATAGGCGGTGTTGGTGAGGGGGCCGGGCGCATCGTCCGGCGTAACGGTGTAGTCTGCGCTTGCAACAACCGACTCTCTTGGGGAAAGCATAGTCTTTGACAGTGGGATCTCGCCGAGGCGGTCATCGCGAAGAGAAAGGCCGATTACAGTCGTCTCGCCGCTGTTTCTGATCGTGTATCTGTAGGTGATTGCATCATCCACTGCGGTCGTGGAGACCTCACATTCCTTATAGAGTTCCAGGCCAGCAGGTGCGGAAAACCCGAATAGGTCAAGACTGTCGCTGGCAGTCACTGTTGCGCCACTCATGTCGACCGCAGCCACTGTGACCGTGTCGGAGAGCGACTTTGCAACGTCTTCCTCGCCGATCGTCAACGTGAACGATCCTGTCAGGCGTTCCCAGGGGGCGAGATGCGTGCGGGCGAGCGGAATCGATCCTACGCGAATGTCCTTCAGCGATAGGTTGCTGAGCGGACTGTTCCCGGTATTTGTAATCGTATACACGTAAGTTATCGTTTCGCCGATAGAGAGGCTGTCAAACGGAGAGACGGGGAAGCCACGGCCGTCCTGCGCTGTGAGTTCAATCTCGATCGCCCCTGGCTCAACACGCAGAGTCACAGTCGCCGTCGCGTCGTCGCTTACCGATTGGCCGTCTTCTGTCTGCGCGGTGACTGTGGCTGTGTTGATGATCGGCCCGGGGAATAGTTCATCGGTCACGGTGATCGAGGCCGTGCCGGTCGCCGTTTCCCCGACGGCGAGATCGGTATTGGAGAGATCGATCGTCCCGAGCATATCGTCTGCCACGATCACGTCGAACAACGGGGCGTCGCCGCTGTTTCTAACGGTGTAGGTATAGGAGACCTTTTCCCCGAGCGAGGCGCTTTCGCGATCGGCGTCCTTTTCGATTGTTATCGAAGCTGCAGCCGCAGTGTCTGCAGGAGCGATCGTAATCGACACTTCATCGCTCGCCGTCTCCCCGCAGGCATCGGTTGCTGAAATACGGAAGGAGAGTGTCGTTATGGAGTCTACGTCGGGGGCGATGAATTCCACTTGCAAGTTAGTTGGATCGGACGAGTCGACCACCTGTCCCTCGATCTGTTCCCAATAAGTGTCTACGATCGTCCCGTCAGTGTCCATCGCCGTGGCCTGTAGGATCACGGAATCACCCGAATTCACATGCTGATCTGTGCCTGCGTTCACCTGTGGGGGATGATTCGCGTTATCGACATGCAGATGCAGGTCATCGCTTGCCTCAGCGTTCCGGTCGTCGGTTACAGTGAGGGTGAGAGTAATATCTGCTCCGACGCAGCCGTCGACGTTCGGAGCGGTGTATGTCGTATGGAGCGAGTCGGGATTATCGAAGGATCCTCCTGCCCCGTTGTCGCTCCATGAATAGGAGACTACCCATCCATCGCTGTCGGTCGCTACGGCGTCAGCCAACAGAATTCCTTGTTCTTCGTCTACGGTCTTATCTGTTCCTGCATCCACTGTAGGGAAGGAATTTACGCGCAACCAAAAGGAATCGCTCGCTTCCCCGCCATCGAGATCGGTGACGGTCAGCGTGAGTTTGACGAGTGCGCTCGTCGTGGCTGAGGTATAAAC
>CAZBSW010000245.1:0-3786 GCA_964494835.1 uncultured Thermotogae bacterium | reverse complement strand
GTATAGAACCAACACCTCTCGCATGAGCTCATACGCCGGTCAATGTGCTCGGAATCCCGAGCGTCACAGCAGAGCCGCGAATCATCAGCGAACACGGAGTGGTCGTATCAGGCTACCTTGACCGGGTTCACGTGCATGAAACCGGCGCTCCACCCTCGTGCAATGATCCCGACGAAACCCTCGCCATGGTGTCGACACCTCAGCTCTCTTCGTGAAGGTGCTCAACGAACAGCACCCCGTGGTCCAGTGCCAGAATTGATCGCAGAAGACGTGCCTGAACACGGCCTTGCCGCCCTCTCGGAGGCGCTGCCACACGCGCCGGGAGGTTCTTGGGATACGAGGGCCGAAGAGAGGGAGTGGATTAGTATGGCTTTGGAATTCCGCCAGAATACCTTGAAGACCGCGATTGGATGTAGAATGAGTCTTCCCGCCTTTGGGCGGAAGACTCGGTCGATGAGCGGATCGGTTACGCTGATCGCCCGGGCGATTATCCCCTACAGATGCGCGTATGCGACCGATGATATTGATCGGGGCAGACCGGGGATTGAATGGAAGGGAGGTGTCCAATGACGAACGAGATGCCCGAACAGATCTTTAGGAGCGAGATTACAGCCCTTCTTTCCAACGAGCAGCTTACTCACCTTGACCGAATCTTAGCGCGGCTCGCGGCAGCGGAGAAGGTCTGCATACTTGTCGGCAGAAGCCTCAAAGCCCGGCGCAAGAAGGGAGAAAAGGGCAAGCGCGTCTACTGGTGGGATGTTGCAATTGCCATCGAGGACTGGGAGAAGCTTGCTGAATCTTGAGACACTCCACCTTGCTGGGCCGAGTGGCCTACCTCTGAAGCGGAAATAGCGCTGCGGATCGCCGATCGATGTTGCCCTCTGTGGGAGGATGTATTCCACCTGCGTCGGGAACATCGAATCTCTTGACCGGCGACTGCCCTACTTGATCTGCGCACAAAGGGCAGATCAATCCCTTCGAAGAATTGGAAAGCTCTGGAGATCGGGGGCCGAATGTAGAACTCGTTTGCCGGCCGTCTTGTGGGAGGTTCCGCCTCCTAGATGGGCATAACATCATTCAGGTACTACTACGTCTGGATCCGACGAGCCTGACGCCTTTAAAAACGCTCGTGCTGCACAGTTCGAGGAGACTTGGACTGACCTCAGAAGCAACCGACCATAGAGGGCGGGTCAAACCGAGCAATGCACAGGATGCGGCGCCTAGTGTGATGTGAGGCCTGCAAAAGGAATCCACTCCTGGCGGATGGCGCTCGTGTCTATCGTTGTCTCGGCGCTTCACGACTCCTCAGGCGAAGTGTGAAAGCAGGCGAGATCATGCTCCCCCTTCAAGAAACGTCCTTCCAGCAGGACGGCCAAGATATTCTGCGGATTACCGAGAACTTCGATGTCGGACGACGGATCACCTTTAACCACCAAGATGTCAGCCGACTTTCCTTTCTCCAGCGTGCCTGTCTCATCGTCGATGGCACACACTTGAGCAGCATGGAGTGTTCCCGCACTGATGGCCTCGAGGGGCGTTAGCCCCGCCTCGACCATAAGTTGGAGCTCGAGGGCACCTTTGCCGTGAAGCACACCCGGATTCGCTGCGTCGGTTCCCAACGCAAGGGGGACGCCGAGGATGTGGGCTCGGCGACACTCACTGAGTCGCTCCGCAAGCGTCCCGAAAATCGTGTCGAATTCCGGCGGCCAAAGCCGCCGACCGAGCGCTTCGTACTCCTCCTTTCGGTAGAGGACTGAAAGGGTTGGGATGAGAAACGTACCACTCTGGGCGGCAACACGCCAGAGCCCATCGCTTCCGCACCATCCGTGCTCAAGGGAATCGACGCCAGCACGAAGGGCAACATCGATTGCATCTGCCCCCATAACATGGGCAGCAACCTTAAGCCCGAGCGCGTGCGCCGCATCAACAGCCTCTGCCAGTTGTTCAACCGTCCAGGCGGCGATGCTCCCTCTACCATCGGCTGACCGTCGCGAGGCGATAACCTTGATGTAGTCCGCCCCATCGTGGTGCTGTCGTCGCACGGCTTTGATGAGATCTCCCGCGTCGTCGCATTCCCACGCCATGTCCACCCCGTATTCGGTGCCGTGTCCTCCGGTGATTGTGAGAACCTTGCCACAAGCGACGATCCGTGGAGACGGGACCAGTTCCTGCTGAGCGGCGAAGCGTAGTGCCCAGACTGGTTCGTTCTCGCTCCCGGTCTCACGGATCGTGGTAAAGCCTGCCTCGACATGGGCTGCGAGATTGAAGACTGCAATCAGCTGGGATAGCTCATTCCGGTACTTTACGGGCGGAGGTTTCTCTACCGATCCCGTCGCGTAGAGGTGAACGTGCGCATCGATCAAACCAGGCATCATCGTCATCTCCGGCAGGCGGTAGACAACGTCTTCGTGTCTCACTGAGAGATCGCCTGCCTGCCCGATCTCCTCAATTCTCTTCCCTCTGAGCGCCACGTACGCATCCTTCTGGGGAGGCGCGCCAGTTCCTTCGATTACGGTGGTATCAGCAAGAATGGTACGGCCAAGCGTTCTTGTTGCTGGCATGTCAGAACTACCCCTTTCCGAGCACGGCTTCGGTCATCGCACGAACGTTATCCGGGTTGGCATCCGTCGGCACTGTGCAGGCAGGGCCAAGGATGAAACCGCCGCCTGCACCGACATCTCGAATCAGCTCCTCGCAGTGACGCCTCACCTCTTCGCTATCTCCGAGCGTGAGGAGTTCCGGCGACACGTTGCCGCAGAGACACATGTGATCTCCTAGTATCTTCTTGGCTTCCCGAATATCTGTCTGCTCGTCGAGTTGTAGAATGCATGCTCTTGCCGGGAAGCTGCGGAACCTCTCGAGGCGAGGTGTCCAGTCGGCATCGCAATGGAGCACGGGGATACAGTCAACGTCGACGAGAGTCTCGACAGCTTGAACAAGCCAGGGTAGGCAGAAACGTTCGAAAAGAGAAGGAGAGACGAACGTAGCAGACCCGCGTGCCATCGGAAGGAATACGCCTCGGGTCTTCGCACCCTCCAATCGCCTTAATGTGTCCTCCAGCATGACGGGGAGCGTAGCGTCCATTGCGGCGATCAACCTCTCGGGCTCTTGAAACATGTCGATCATGAAGCCGTTGAGGGACCTAGCGTACGAGAACCAATCAAACGGCAAGCGAAGCTTAGTGGCGCAGAGCAAGTGAACGCCGCGCTTTTGCCAGGCGATCAGATCGTTGTCTTCGTGACGGGAAATCTCAGCTCGCGCAGCCGGTACGTCCGAGGGGGCAATGCCGACGCGAGGGAGGAAGCCCTCGAGGAATTCGCGGAACCCTCTTTCGACGATCGTGTCGTAGTCATCGACCGTCATGAACTCGGATTCCTCGAACTGCATCGGAGTATCGGGAGAAAGATCGCGACCGGGCAGCCGCACGCGCATCGGAGCGGTGAGGGCAAAGGCGAGGGGATGACCCGGGCCGAAGGAAAGGCACGTGTCCCACGGCCCCAGGTCGTCATAAGTCTTTATCAGCGCGGAATCAGCTGCAGCATGGTCGAACCACCAAGCTTCCTGACTGATCCCTGCATACCGCGCGGCGAAGCTGTCAATCGACTGACCGAGGACCGCGCGATCGGTCTCTTCGAGTGCAACAGCTGCCGCGACCCGTTCCTCCGCTGTTAGCTTCGGCTTACTCATACCGATCCCCCTTCGGACTTTCCACCATCTGATGATGCAATCTCCACGCACTTCCGAACACCGGCCACCGCGTCTGTAGCGAATCCATCTGCCCCTACC
>CAZBSW010000244.1:0-3796 GCA_964494835.1 uncultured Thermotogae bacterium | reverse complement strand
CCCAAAAGGCTATCCTAACACTCAGCATGGGAGGCCGACTATAGGAGTGGAAGAAGAACGTACGAAAGGAGGGCAGGGACTCATCGGAGCCCCTGCCCTTCGACCAGACGCGACAGACAAAGTCCGTGGAGAGGCGAGGTATGTCGATGACATCGCCTTTCCCGGCATGCTGTACGCGTGTGTCATTCGCAGCACCGTTCCTCACGGTCTGATAAAGCGTATCGATGTCTCTGAGGTAGAGGCGGATCCTTCCGTCATCTGTACGGTCACCTCCGAAGATATTCCGGGAGAGAACATAGTACACGTCGTCTACGATGATCAGCCCGCCCTCGCTGCGGGGCGCGTGCGCTACGTTGGCGAGCCGATCGCACTGGTGGCAGCGACCGATCGCGCCGGGGCAAAGCGGGCGGGACACCTGGCGGCGATCGAGTACGACGAGCTCCCGTTTGTATCCGATCCAATCAAGGCGCTAGCGCCCGATGCACCGAATGTCGCTGTCCCAGAAGCGGCAGAGGGGGAGAATAATCTCTTTAACTACATGCGCATCCGCAAAGGCGACGTCGAGATCGGCTTCGCCGAGGCGGATGTGATTGTGGAGGGGGAGTATCGTACCGGATATCAAGAGCACGCTTATCTGGAAACACAAGGAGCGATTGCGGTCCCGGATGAGAACGGTGCGATGACGATATACGGTACGATGCAGTGTCCGTTCTACGTACAAGGAGCGGTGGCCCGCGTCCTCGCCCTACCGCTCGCAAAGGTGCGCGTGGTGCAGACGGCGACTGGGGGTGCATTCGGCGGCAAAGAGGATGTGCCATCCCTTGTTGCTTCTCTTGCTGCCTTGCTTGCACGGAAGGCGCGACGGCCGGTGAAATTGGTGTTCGATCGCAAGCAGGATATCCTCACCTCGAGCAAGCGGCATCCATCGACCGTTCATTACAAGAGCGGGGCGAAGAAAGATGGGACTTTGACCGCGATTGAGGTCGATCTCGTATACAACGCTGGCGCCTATCAAACCCTTTCGTCGGCAGTGCTATGGCGGGGGCTGCTGCACGCGGCTGGCCCGTACCGAGTACCGAACGTCAAAGTCGATGCGCGCTCAGTGGCGACGAACACCATTCCCTGCGGTGCGTTCCGTGGTTTCGGCAGTCCGCAGGTGATCTTTGCACATGAATCGCAGTTGGATAAGTTAGCCGATCGCTTGGGGATCGACCGGCTTGAGATCCGTCGTCGCAATGCCCTGCGCGTGGGAGATCGAACGTCGAGCGATCAGAAACTGACCGAGAGCGTGGGGGTGCTGGAGACGATTGAACAGGCGGGGCGACTGAGCGATTGGACGGCACGTCTGGCGAAGATCGAGCGTTTTAACGCAGACTCTCATGATCGAAGGCGTGGCTTGGGAATATCGACGATTATGTATGGTGTCGGGTTGGGAGGGAAGGCCCCGTTCTTGGACAAGGCAGGGGCGTACATGAAGCTCGAGGCCGATGGCTCGGTGGGGTTTGCCGTGGGTACGGTGGAGATGGGCCAGGGCCTGATTACGGCATTAACTCAGATCGTATCCGAGGTTCTCAGGATTCCAGCAGAACGAATCCACATGGCGCAAGTGGACAGCTCGCGCGTTCCCGACAGCGGCCCTACTGTAGCGTCGCGTGGGACGATGCTAAGCGGGATCGCCCTGTATGACGCAGCGTGCAAGTTGCGTGAGCGGATTACCACGGTGGCAACGGATATGGGGATTGCTTTGGAGGAGATTCCAAGTCAAATGGGGCGGATCGCCGAAGAATTCTGGCTGCGCAATCTCGACCCGGCTGTCGAGGGTTGGGGGCAGACCGCACCGGTGGATTGGGACCCGGATACGGGGCTTGGAAACGCGTACATGGTCTACTCCTATGCCACTCATGTTGCCGAGGTAGAAGTTGATGTGGCAACCGGCGAAGTGTCGGTCGAGGACTTCGTTGCCGTGCATGATTCAGGCACGATAGTCAACCGAATCCTTGCAGCCGGGCAGATCGAGGGAGGAATCGCACAGGGCCTCGGTTTTGCCTTGATGGAAGAGATCCTGGAACAGGACGGAAGCCTCCTGACGACCGGCTTCACCACCTATCGCATACCGACTGTACGCGACGTCCCCCCAAAAGTGAGAGTTGCGTTTGTAGAGGCGCCGTATTCACACGGGCCGTTCGGGGCGAAGGGCCTGGGAGAGGTGCCTCTGATGGCGTCTCACGCGGCGGTGTCACGTGCCGTCGCCCACGCATTGGGCGAGGACGTGACGGCATATCCCCTCTCTCCGGAGCGAATACGCCGATCGAGCGGCACACGATAGGAACTCCGAACTCGTAACTGGCCGGGACGCAGCCCTATCCGCCGATAATCGGCCTACAGGTAATTCTGCACGATCACTAGGATCAATCGGATGAGGATGAGAACCCATCCCGCGATAACGACGATCCAGACCAGCTTCTTCGCAATCGCGGCGATTGCTAGGAAGATCGTGAGAATGGCGAGCAGTCCGATCGGATCGACCAGATCTTGTGGGAACTGCATCGAGGGGAGTATCGTGACGACCAGTCGCACGATGCCCTCTCCGATTAGGTGCCCGAGGCTGTAGATGAACGATAGTAGCTGATCGACCACATCTTGTGCGGACATACTACCCGATGTCTGTGTAGCAGCCTGTGCCAGCCCCACCACTCGCGGTAAGAACAGCATCCCGCTTGCGAGCACTGCTTTGAGCCCGAAAGACGGGTGGAGGAGGCCGTGCAGGCCTCCTCCGGATTTGCTGTTACGGACCGAGGAGCGTGAGGAGAGCGGAGAAGTCAACGTCGCCACCGAGCAATCCGTTCAGATCGGTAACACCCAGCATCCCTACCATTGTGTTGAAGAAATTCGCTATTCCCTCAGCAGGGGCCGACATGATTATCGGCATCAGGGATTCTTGCAGCGGCATCCCGAGCGATTGAGAAAGGTCTGCGAAGAAATCTTTGTTGTCTGCGAAGAACTGCGCGAATGCAGCCTGCAGCAAGTCGGGATTAGCCTCCCGCATTGCTACTATTCCCTGACTGAGAACGATGCCAAACGCCTCGACGGTAGTGTAGTAAGGTGTCCCTGCCGCCGTTCCGTCAGACAGCCATTGAGCGAGGATCGGTTTGGCATCGGCAGGCTGCCAGTCGAGTTCCACGCTTCCGCCGGCGATAAGACTGCCGCCAGCGAAGTCGAACGTTGTTCCCGTCATATCTCCCACCGCTGGGAGGTATCCGCCGAACTCAATCTTGTTTACGAGTGTCACTTCTTGATCGAACTGGATATGCAGCCCGGTCACCGCGGTCCCAACCGTATTTGTCAACATGCCTACGGTCACACCGGTGCCGGCATAGAACGCCGTGTCTACACCACCGGCAAAGGCTGCGGTTGTGGCCAACATCAACACCAACACCCCTAGGACAGCATACTTCTTCTTCATCACTAACCCTCCTTCGGTCAGCAGTAGTCCTTGGTATTCTAGCGATGGGGGATCTGTTCGGCAATCTTTTGCCACAAGTCGTGAACGGCTCGACCGACTAGAGTCGTTCCCTTAATTGCACGATCAGCTCCAGCGCCTGTAGCGGGGTCAGCGCATCTGGCTCGATATCGCGGAGCTTTCTTAGTACTGGATGATCCTCTGTCCCGAACAATGGAATGTTCTCTGCGCGTGCGTCAATCCTTCCCAGGCGGGAAAGGGGTGCCTCTTCCAGGAGTTCGTTCAGGATGCGATCAGCGACATCGGTGACATGTGGCGGCAGACCGGCAAGGCGGG
>CAZBSW010000243.1:0-3815 GCA_964494835.1 uncultured Thermotogae bacterium | reverse complement strand
CCTCCGTCCATTCGCACAACAGGAACCGCAAAGCGCCGGAGGTCATCCTTGGTAAGCACGGATTGTCCGACACAAGCCTCCCTTTTGCCGCTGTGGAAGTTGTTGAGAACACTGAGCAAGAAGGACATTCATGCCTATTGCAAAGTTGCGATACCCTGCTGCAGTTGCTAAAATGCGGGGCCAGGCTCGACTTCTTTGCTTGAGGGAGGAAACGTGCGATCACAGTTAGCCAGCACCTCACGGCACATGCGCCTGATTGTGCCGCTGGTGCTTTTGTGCGTGTTGATCGGTCTCTTCGTTCTCAACAGCATCTTCTTTCCGCCACCGATGACCGCATTTCAGGACCGACGCGAGATGATGGACACATGGGTCTCGATCACCGTTTATGATCGGAACCCCAAAGCGGCCGATGCCGCGATTGATGCAGCGTACGAGCGCATTGCCCAGGTGGAGCATATTGCTTCGATTTTCGACTCGCAGGCAGAAGCGTTCAAGCTGAACGAAAGTGGCAGACTGGATGATCCTTCTCCCGAATTGTGGCAGATCGTCTCTGCTGCCAAAGCGTATTTCAGCCGTACCGAAGGAACGTTCGACATCACCGTGGAACCGCTACTCGAGCTCTGGCAGTACAAGGAAGGGGCGGCGCAACAATTCTGGGAGCTCAGCGAGGAGGAGCAGAAGGCGGCGATAGCCAAGACAATGACTCTTGTGGGAGCTGATAGGATAGATCTCATCGACTCCCCAACGAAGGCGATCATGCTCGCGCCGGGGATGAAGATCACACTGGGCGGGATTGCCAAAGGGTACGCAGTAGATCAGGGCTTGGAAGTGCTGAAGAGTCTGGGAATAGAGCATGGGCTGATCGATGCCGGAGGAGACATCGGGGTATTCGGCGGTAAGCCCGGAGGGGGCAAGTGGGAGCTGGCCTTGCGGAATCCTGACAATACCGAAGACTCGATCGTGACATTCGAGATCAGCGACGGAGCAATCGCTACGTCCGGGAACTACGAACGCCACTTCGATCCGGCGGCAGAGGTGGGGCACATCATGGATCCCCGCACCGGCTACCCCTCGCATTCATCATCGAGCGCAAGCGTAATCGCACCAACGTGTATGCAGGCGGACGCTCTGGCAACCGCGGTGTTTGTCCTTGGTCCGCACGACGGTATTGATTTGGTGAACCGCATTGACGGCGTAGAGGCGCTTGTCATCGGATATGAAGATCCGCAGCAAGTCTATAGCTCCACCGGTGTCGGCGCGTACGAGGAATAGAAAAGGTGGGTTATGAAGACACATCTGCTAGAGATGTTGGGCTTGAAACGTCCCGCCGGAGTACACCCACCGTCACGCAAGTTGGCGGCGGGCAGAGCAATCGAGCGTGCTCCACTGCCTCAGTCGGTAACACTTCCGTTGCAGCAGCATATCGGTGCTCCGGCGAAGGTACTCGTAAGTCGAGGCGACGAGGTGAGAACCGGTCAGAAGATCGGTGAAGCGGGTGGATTCGTCTCGGCTCCGATACACGCCACAATCTCCGGGACGGTAAAGCAGCTTTGCACGCTGGCAAGCCCGGTTACCGGACAAGCGGTCCCAGGTGTCACTATCGAGTCTGACGGAAACGACGAATGGATAGAGATGTCTCCCGCAGATTGGCGATCCCTCTCGGCGGAGGAACTACTCACAATAGTAAATGAAGCTGGAATCGTAGGTTTGGGCGGAGCGACGTTTCCTACGCATGTCAAGCTCCAACCACCACCGGGAAAACCGATCGAAACAGTGATCGTAAACGGAGCGGAGTGCGAACCGTATATCACAGCGGATGATCGCCTGATGATCGAGCAGGCAGAGCGGATCATCAGCGGTCTTGAGATTGTCATGAAGGTCCTGTCCGTGAAGAGAGCCCACATTGCAATCGAAGACAACAAGCCGGAGGCGATCGCGCACATGCGCGATGCGGTGAAGGCGACATCACTGGATGCAGACGTGGCCGTCCGCGTTGTTCCCGGCAAGTACCCGATGGGGGCGGAGAAGACCCTTGTGAAAACGATCCTCGGCGCCGAGGTACCGGAGGGGGGTCTGCCAATGGACGTGGGAGCGCTTGTGCAGAACGTCGCCACTCTCGCCGCAATCCACGATGCCGTTGTGCTTGGCAAACCCCTCGTGGAGCGCGTGGTGACGGTGACCGGCATGGTCAACAGCCCGATGAATGTAGTTGCTCGTTTCGGAACTCCCGCAGCGGACCTGATCGACCTGTGCGGTGGAGCGACCTCCAATGCGGATGAGATGATCTTTGGCGGACCGATGATGGGAATCGCCCAGCCCTCTTATGACACACCGCTGATCAAGGGGACGAACTGTGTCCTACTCAAGAAGAGCGATATCCGCCCGGAGTACGATTGCGTGCGTTGCGGGCGTTGCATAGAAAGCTGCCCGATGGGATTGATGCCGCTCCAATTTGTCAATCTAGTCAAACATGATGACTACGACGCGCTTGCTGGATTTCACATTACAAGCTGCGTAGAGTGCGGGGCATGCACGTACGGTTGCCCGGCGAACATCCCGATCGTTTCGTACATCAAACTTGGAAAATCGGAATTGCAGAAGTCGGGGGATAAATAATGGACGATAAACAACCGTTGGTACTCTCTCCTTCTCCACACCTGCGCGGATCGAACTCGATCAAGCGTGACATGTGCCTGGTCATAATCGCTCTCCTTTTCCCAACTGCCGGTGCGGTCTACTTCTTTGGCGCCTACGTACTCCTCATGCTCGCGACGGCAATCGTCTCGGCCGTGCTTGCCGAGTACGCCGTAAAGGCAATGCGCAGACGGCCGTTCCACATGGACGGGAGCGCGGTAATAACCGCAATCTTGTTCATCTTGGTGATGCCTCCGCGCACACCATTGTGGATTGTCGTCGTCGGAGCGGTGTTCAGTATCGCGGTCGCCAAAGAGATGTTTGGGGGGCTGGGGCACAATATCTTCAACCCCGCCCTTGCTGCACGTGCGTTCACCACCGTCTCGTTCGCCGCCTTGCTCGCGCATTGGATCGCGCCAGTGCATTCGTTCCTCGCCGACAGCGTGACTACCGCCACCCCTCTTGCGGAAAGCTTTTCGTGGGCGATGAGCAAGGGAGCGCTGTACAAGGCGCTCTTCTTCGGAAACGTGGGAGGAAGTGCCGGAGAGACGTCGGCGCTGTTGATCCTCATCGGTGGGTTGATCCTGATCGCCTTTCGCGTCATCAAGTGGCAAGTACCAGTCTTCTACGTCGGAACGGTCGCTCTCCTCAGCTTCATCCTCGGACAAGACCCGCTCTTCCAAGTTCTCGCAGGCGGTCTGATGTTAGGAGCATTCTTCATGGCCACCGACTACGTGACAACGCCGCTCACTACACGCGGGAAGATCGTTTTCGCCGTCGGGGCGGGCGTGCTTGTCGTCCTAATCCGGACATGGGGAAGCATGCCCGAGGGCGTTTGTTACTCGATCCTGTTGATGAACGCGTTTACACCTCTTATCGACCGCTACCTGAGGCCTCGCCTGTACGGTCGAGTTAAGCGAACAAAGGAGGCGACGGCATGAGCAAGAAGAAGAGTGAATTCTTCCCCGTAGTCTTCTTGACACTGATCGTCCTTATCTCTGTTGTTGCCCTGGTACTGACCAATGCGATCACCAAGGACAAGATCGCGGCCGCAAAGAGGGCGGCGATAAAGGAGATGCTGGGAACCCTCTTTCCAAAGATGGATGACTACGCTTACGACGAGGTGACCAAGCTCTACACACCGTTGGCAAACGGTGAACCGCTCGGCCGCGCGTTCATGG
>CAZBSW010000242.1:0-3819 GCA_964494835.1 uncultured Thermotogae bacterium | reverse complement strand
ATATCGCTCTTATAGATGAAATCGTCGGGGTGAAGATAGCTATATCTGATCACCGTAGCTCACAGCCGACCACACGCGATTTGACGCGGCTAGCCTCTGAGGCCCGTGTGGGCGGGATGATAGGAGGGAAACCCGGGGTTATCAATGTACATGTTGGGACGGGCCGCCGTGGGGTTCAACCGCTACTCGAAGTCGTTGAACAATCGGAGATACCGATCGGCCAGTTCCTTCCGACTCACATCGGCAGAAGTCCGGAACTCCTGCGGCAGGGAATTGAATTCGTCAAGCAAGGAGGCTGTATCGACATCACCACCTCCAGTAAGGCCGAGAAAGCGATATCGATCATCGGTGAACTCAAAGAAAGTGGTGCCGATCTTTTCAAGGTTACCCTCAGTTCCGACGGCAATGGTAGCATTCCCAAATTCAACGGTGACGGTGATCTCACCGATATGACGACGGGAGAAGTGTCGACTCTCGCTAACACCTTAAAAGCCCTGGTGGATGCAAAGACCCTTTCCCTGCCAGAGGCACTGACGCTTATCACTCGCAATCCGGCCGACCGCCTAGGCGTGTCGGACAAGAAGGGGAGTATTCGCGAAGGGATGGACGCCGATATCGTTATTTTGGACGAGACCTTGCGTGTCAGACAGGCATTTGCCAATGGGTGTCTGTTGCTCGACGAAGGGAATCCTCTGGTCAAGGGAGTATTTGAGTAGGTTGAAGGCGGCATTGTTTCCGAAATGTAGAGATAGAATCGGTCCAGTCAAGGAGGAAGGATGAACGACCTAAAGGAGAGGGCATGTGCCTATGTCGACGAGATTTCAGCACAACTTGCTGGCGTAAGTTCTGATATCTATGCTCACCCCGAACTGAAGTTTGAAGAGGTCTACGCATCAAAGCTTCTCGCCGACAAGTTACGCACAGCAGGTTTTGTCGTCGAACTAGGACTGGCGGGAATGGAGACCGCGATTCAAGCCGTACATCCAATGGAAAGCGATGGACCAACCGTCGCCATCCTCGGAGAATATGACGCCCTTCCCCTGATCGGGCACGCCTGCGGACATAACCTGATCTCCGCCGCCGGACTAGGCGCCGCACTTGCCGTAGGAGCAATTAAGGATTCCTTACCCGGCAGGCTCATCTTCTTCGGCACCCCCGGTGAAGAGGGAGGTGGGGGAAAGGTCAAGATGGTCGAGGCCGGACTGTTCGACGGCGTTGACGCGGCGATGATGTTCCATCCCTCAACCGATACGGTACTCGATCGCACCAGCCTGGCGATAACCGAGGTGGAAGTGGAGTTCAAAGGTAAACCCGCACACGCGTCCGGCTCGCCGGAAAAAGGGATCAACGCCCTCGACGCCGTCATCCAGACGTTTAACGGACTAAACGCGCTGCGGCAGCACATCAAGGACGGCGCACGCATCCACGGGATCATCACCGACGGCGGTGCAAAGCCGAACATCGTTCCCGAACATGCTGCTGCCGTCTTCTACGTGCGCGCACTCCAGAACGAGTATCGCGATGAGCTGCTGGAGAAGCTGCGTCGTTGCGCACAAGGGGCGGCTCTTGCCACCGGTGCCACCCTCTCATTCAACATCGTTGGCCACTCGTACAAGGCAATGCGTCCCAATCTGGCATTGGGCGATGCGTTTGTGGCGAATCTTTCCCGCCTCGGCGAACCGCTCGATCCGCCCCCACCGGACGCAGGATTGGGGTCGACGGACATGGGAGACGTAAGCCAGGCGGTGCCGTCGATACACGCATATATCAGGATCTGCAGCCGTGATGTCGCCGGTCACTCACGCGAGTTCGCCCAGGCTTCCATCTCCGAACGGGGCCGTGAGGTGATGCTCACCGCCGCCAAGGCGCTCGCCATGACCGCGATCGACGTCTTGACGAATCCCGATCTCGTCACGCGCATGCACGCGGAGTTCGACTCGAAGGCCTGACGCAGCGACATCTCTCTTCTAATAGCTCCGATTGGCGTTCCCGAAAAGAACCGATAGACTGGAGCTAGTCGTGAAGAGGAGGTGCGATGATGTTAAGGAGAAGTGGTGTCGGATTCTGCATAATGCTTGCCCTCATTGGTGCGGCAGTCGTTACCTGTACCTCTCAGTCCGCCGCGCTGACTACGTGGACACTTCCGCAACCGGACAGTATGCCGCAATGGATCGCGGTCAATTCGACTGGAGAAGTGTATTTTACTGAATACACGACGAATAAGATCGGACTCCTCGATCCAGACACAAATGAGATACGTGAGCGGGACGCGCTGAACGGGCCAGCGGGGCTTGTATTGATTGACGATGATTCCGTCTGCTACACGGCGCGTTTGGACAACGCTGTGCAATACCTGGACTTCACCGGCGGATCGCAGACATGGCCGCTTCCCACAGCGGCGGCTTCTCCGAATGCACTCGTTTCAGCACCGGGCGGAATCGGGCCGGTGAACGTCTGGTTCACGGAGAGGAGTGCGGCACAGGTAGGGCGACTGGCTCCCGCTACCATGGCTGTCACCATGCCGCTCATCGTGTCACAACCAAAATCAGTGACGCCAAACACAGCAACACTCACTCCGGTAGTGTCATTAGTTTCTCCCGTCTTATATCCCGGTAATCCGCTGCTTCCGCCACCGATTTACTACATTCCGGGCGTGCTGACGGGCGCAATCACCGAATGGGCACCGCTTAACACGAGCGCTCCCGTGGAAGACGTGGCAATCGCGCCGGACGGGCGCGCGTGGTTTACGCAAGGGATCAACCCACTCACCCTACTCGACCCAACGAACGACACATTCCTTGCCTATGGCCTCCCACCCGGCACTGATGCCGTCGGTGTTACAGTCGCTGCAAGCGGCAACGTTTGGTTTACCGATGTCTCCCGTCCCGCGATCGGTCGTCTCGATCCGACAACGGGTGATGTAACGTTGTGGACGATCCCGACCGGTTCCCAGCCGCTCGATCTCGTGGTCGATGATGATGGGAACGTCTGGTTCACCGACCGGGCTGGTGATGCGCTCGGTAATCTTGTTCCGTTCGAGAACCGAATCATGCTGTACTCCATGCCGTTCGGTACACATCCTTTGTATCTTACGATCGACGACGCCGGCGCCGTATGGTTCACTTCCGAGCGACGAAATCTCATCGGTAGACTCGTGATCATTCCCGTCCTCGGTCCGCCGACAACGGTGCCGGGTTCCACAGCGGGCGCAAGCGCAATCCTCGGCTACGGTATCGCCCATGTCGGCAGGCGGGCACAGATAAGCGTTACCTACTCCTACGACGGCAGCATGGGCCTGCCTGTCTGGATCGGACTGAACACGCTCTCCGCCGGATCCCTGGTGCCGAATTTCAGCTATGTCCCGTACCGAATCAACCAAGCAGGGACCGGTACAGCCAACATCGAATTGGAATACCAGGGCACACAGGCCGTGCATACCGACACGATCGAAATCGTCATCTATCCATCCGGGGGGCCGCCATTCGTCACAGAAACAATTGACTACATAGCCGCCTGGACGCCGTAGATAGCAATAGCGCTGCCTAGCCCGTTTGACAACAGATATCGAAGACGGTCTCGCCGAGTCGCCGGAATCGGCCCCGTATGCACGGGAAATGTACCAACGCTTTTACTCCCCCAGAGCCGATTACACTTAACTTGCCCCCATGAATTTGCGCGGTGCTGGTGCGCCCTTGCATGCATCCGGGTAAAATACCGAAATACGCGCCTCGCGCGAGGTGGTCAACCGTCTTCTGCCGTCGAGGCCTGAAAGGTAGAAATTGCCTACAGGGAGGACAAGAAATGCTCAATACTGGTGAT
>CAZBSW010000241.1:0-3826 GCA_964494835.1 uncultured Thermotogae bacterium | reverse complement strand
TGCCGAGGTTGGCGTCTGCGTAGATAACGCCGAGAATATCAAGCTCCTTGGGCAAGCAGCCCGAGCAGAAGGCGTGACTATCGGAATCCTAGTCGAAGTGAATGTTGGATTAGATCGCTGCGGAGTCGATTCACCTGATGCGGCGGTCGACCTAGCCAGGCTGGTCGATAGTGAGGACGGACTCCGCTTCATGGGCTTGCAGGGCTATGAAGGGCATTTGGTCAACATAGCGGACCCATCAGAAAGGAAAGCGGCGGTTCGTAGAGACCTTGCGAGACTCTTGGATGCCAAGGAAGCGGTTGAGCAGAGTGGCCTAGAGGTTGGTGTGATCGACAGTGGAGGAACGGGAACATACGATTTCACAGCGGAGTTCCTCGGACAGAGTGCGAATGCGGAAATCCAGGCGGGTTCGTATCTCTTCACAGATACCAATTACATGAAAGTGCTCTCAGACTTCAAACCAGCTCTTACCGCACTTGTCTCCGTAGTGAGTACCCGTGAGGGACTCATCATTACTGATGCGGGGATGAAGGCGCTCACCGACGACGAAGGAGCTCGCCCTGCACCAAAAGACCCCGAGCTACGTAACGAGGTCACGTATCACGAGCATCATGAAGAGCACGGTGTATACAAAGCGTCCCAGGCAGCGGGGTTGACAGTTGGAGACAAACTCGAGCTGATTGTAGGGCATGTTTGTACGACGGTGAATCTCCACGATAGGTACTACGGGATCCGAGATGGCAGAGTGGAGATCATCTTTGACATCTCAGCACGGGGAAAGTTTGTGTAGATCGGCAATGGGATAAGCCCAGGTGTGACCGAATCGACGATGGGCTCGTATACCTCCGCCGGAAGGAGAGAAAAGGTGAAAAACGTTTCAAAAGGGCAGGTATTCGTACTCACACCTCGCACGGAGGTTGCAGCCAGGATCAGGTCGGGGGAGACGGTAGTTGTTGACGTCGAGGACGCGTTCCGCGGCTTTGTGAAGAGCGACCTCCCGGAAGAGGAGTTGCGATCGGTCTGCATGTCTCTGCTCGACCTGAGCTGTCCTCTTTCGGGCCCCATCTATGTTGAAGGAGCTGAACCGGGGGATGTGCTGCAGATCCACATCGATGACATCGAATGCGGTCCCTATGGGGTAAGCATACTCGGTCCCCACTTCTGCGGCCTGTCTCCAGGTCTCTTCCCGGATTTCATAGCCAAGGTAGTCCGTATAGAAGGTAACGCTCTCCGGTTCGACGCCACACGCACCATTCCAGTGTCGCCGATGATCGGCACGATTCTGACTTGCCGCAAAGATGAATGTGAGTACAGCTGGAAGCAAGGCCCGTATGGTGGGAACATGGATTGCAGATATATCGCCAAAGGAAGCGATGTCTACCTTCCCATCGAGGTCCCTGGGGCTCTACTTGCGATGGGGGATTGTCATGCTATTCAGGGAGATGGCGAGATCTTCAATCCGTTTGAGATACCGGCGCGGATTACTCTGACCCCGACAGTTCTGAAGGGTCGATCTACCACAATGTCCGGTCCAAGAGTCGTCACGGACAAGTTCCTCATAACGATCGCCTCGGAGAAGCCATTTGAGGTAGCAGCAAGGGATGCGGCGAAACACATGATCCTCTGGCTTGTAGAGGACTTTGATATGACCGCGGAAGAGGCAGCGTACCTGTGTGGACAAGTGGCGAATGTTCGAACATCACAGATTGGGAACTCCCTCTACACCGCGAGTTACACGTTCCCGAAGGAGTTCCTTCCTGAAGAAGGAGGTGATACATAAGTAGGGAATATACCGGCATAGACACGGTTCAATCCTATTGCTGGATAGGAGAGGATGAAGTGAGTGAGGTTTGCACGCTAGGAGGGAGGCTGAAGTGAAAAAAGTACTGGTTTGCCTGGTGATGCTGGTCCTTGCTGGGTCTGTCGCGTGGGGCGTTTCTGAGAACCCTGTGATGGGCGGGAAACTGACGATTGCTACTAGCTCCGACCCTACGGGCATTGACCCAGCCATGACGACAACGTACGGCTTCGCGTACATTTTGCGTTACAATGTCTTCGAGAGCCTGTTGAGTATTGGGCCGCTTGCTGTTCCGCAACCGAACCTTGTAGTCGATTGGGAGTTCTCGGAGGACGGTTCAAAGCTGACGCTGTATCTGAAGCGTGGGGTCAAGTTTCACAACGGGAAAGACTTCACCGCTGCGGATGTCAAGTACACGATGGATCGGATCATGGACCCCTCGATGGGCTCACCATGGGCTCCTCAGCTTGAAGTCGTTGACTCCGTGGAGGTTGTCGATCCTTACACTGTACTAGTCAACTTGAAGTTCCCAACGCCTACAATTCTGAATCGCCTGTCGTTTATTGATGTTGTCTGCCAGGAAGGAATTGAGGCAGAGAAGGCTATCGGTACAGGTGCTTTCTACCTCGATGAGTGGGTTCCTGGGGACCACATTACCTTGAAGAAGTTCGATGATTATTGGAAGAGCGGAGAACCATACCTCGACGAGATTGAGTTTGTAATCGTTCGGGATGCCGACGCACGTGTTGCGGATCTTCAAGCCGGAGCAGTGGACATTGTCCATGCCCTTGATCGCAAAGATGCGCAACGTATTGATGCGACGGATGGATTGCATGCCGAGCTGAGCCCTGCTGGTGGCCTGTTTGCGATCTATCCAAACTGGAATCGCTGGCCGATGAACAACCTGGAATGCCGCGAGGCGCTCGAATACTGCGTTGACCGCGATTCATTCGTTAGTGATGCCTTGTTCGGATACGGCTATGTCAACCCGAGCCTGTACGACGAATCGAACTGGGCGTTTGATCCACATGTATGGGACATCTACAGGCCGTATGATCCCGAGAAGGCCAAGGCACTGTTTGAGGAAGCGGGATACCCGCGTGCCGGGGATCCCCCGCTCGTCCTCCTCACAAGCACCGAGTTCCCGGAATGGGTCATCGGAACGGTGCAAATCCAGAGCACGCTGGCGTCGATCGGGATTCCATCTGAGATCGTCAAGATGGATCTGGCGGCTTGGTACAACGAGCTGATTGCCCCGGCCCCGCGGAGCTGGGACGTATGCTACACTATCTATGGATATGGAGTCCAGGATCCGTACTTCATGCTTACGACGGATCTGAATGGAGAAGGCACAGCTCTGTCGCGGTTTGATATCCCCGGGTTCTACGACCTCGTGGAGCTGGGATCGAAGCAGTTTGACCGAGCTGAGAGACTGGCCACGTACCACAAGATCCAGGAACTCCTCATTGAAAACGTCGCCTACGTTGTCGTCGACCACCATCCAATCATGTGGGGTGTTAACGACAGGGTTCGTGGCATCATATGGGATTCCACCATGCGAGCATTCTTCAATAGAACGTGGCTCAGTCCCGAGAGTTAATCAGGTCTGGAGGAAGGTCGGGTAACCGGCTACGAAAGAAGAAGGTGTGAATGTAGTAGAAAGGGCAGAGGCGCAAACAAGAGGAGATGCTGAAGGCACGACTTCTTGGCGCCTCTGCTGCTTTGCACATGGGGTAGGAGCAGATGGAAGATCATAGGCGAATCCTGGGTCAATGTGTGTTTCTTAGGCCAGTCTTTCAGACTACTGTGCGTGCTGATGGGGCTCTCAAGTACCTGCCCGGGAGACGAGACGGGTGATACGGTTCCTTTGTGGCCGCCTTGTAGGGGGATTGCTCGTTCTCTTGCTCGTCTCGCTATTGGTGTTCGTGCTCATCGACCTGATACCGGGAGATCCTGTACGCATGATGCTCGGGCCACTGGCAACGGCGGAACAAATCGCGGTTGTGAAAGCCAAGTGGGGACTAGATG
>CAZBSW010000240.1:0-3838 GCA_964494835.1 uncultured Thermotogae bacterium | reverse complement strand
GTGTAAAGTGTGGTGGGGAGGCGACCCGTAGTCAACGGCTCATCGACGGGAGACCGGCACCGGCCGACGACCCCGTGATCAAGATCGGAGGGACCGAGGCATACGAGGCGCGTTGTCGGGCGTGTTACGAACGAGGTTGAACACTGCCGGTGCAATACGGCGGACGTAGAAGGATGGCTGAGGATCAACGCCCGATGACCGTAGGCCGGCATCGAGACTACTACACAAGGTAGGTCTCACCGTCCCGGCAAATGAGGAGGCCGTCGATCGGAGCCGGATCTCCGCCCAGATGGGTGGCGATGATCTTCTTGCCTTGTTTGCTCATCTGTGCGACCAGCTGCTTTACGGTGCTTTCGTCCAGGTGGCCAGAATCATCGGAGTCGTGAGGATGGGTAAACTCGGTGATCAGCACGTCAGCGCCATCGATCAAGCGATCGATCTGCGAGCACTCCCCGGTGTCACCGGTGTATGCGATCCGGCGGCCCTTATATGACAGGCGATATCCATACGCAGTCACGCCGAAGTGGCGCATCTTGACCGCTGTAAATGCGACTGTGTCGGCTCGGTATTCCCCGCCTTCGCCAATCTCAACGAAAGCCGGAGTCAATCCATGGTCGGTTGAACACGGTTCAAGATCGGGCCAAGCAAGTTTCCAAAGGCGGTTTGTTGCCTCCTCTATTCCGCTCGGACCGATGATGTGCAGTTGCCCCTCCTGTTGGTACAGGTAGCGGAAGAGAAGGAGGAAGAACGGCAGTCCGAAGAAATGATCGGCATGCAGATGGCTTACGAAAATGTGAGATATCGCCGTCGGGTCTTCACCCAACCGATAAAGCTGGGGAATCGTCGTTGGCGGGATCTCAAGAAGAATCTTTCCGTCAAGGAGAAGAGAACTCCACAGGCGCCCCTTGCCCAAGGCAGCACCTGTCCCCAGGCATGTGAGCGCGATCGTATCCATGTTTAGCTCAGCGCATTTTCGGTCTCCCGCAACCGCCGCACGAGCTCTTCCAACATCTCGACGGCGACCTCAGGGTTTGTCTTGATGATTCCCTTCAGGGCCCACAATGAGAGGACCAGACAACTGGTGTCTTTGGTGGCAGTTACGTCCGCCGAGCGGGGGGCGCCGTCGATGAGGGACATCTCACCGAAAAAGTTGCCGTCGCTCAGCTTGACGACGACGTCGCCATCGAGTACAACCTCCGCTTCTCCGGACAGGATGAGATAGAATCCTGTTCCGGTCGCTCCCTTGCTGACAATCTTGGTCCCGGCGGAAAACTCCTTGGTTACTGCCTTCTCTGTGATCGATCGGAGACCTTTTGCCGATACACGGGAGAACAACGGCGCCTGCGCAAGGAGATTGATAATGTCTTTCTTCTCCATAGTCCAATTCCTCCTTTTACGGATCGATGTCCGCTGTATGATATAATACAGAACAACCTTTTCCAACCGGGGGGTAAGGCGTGTCGTGGAGTACAACACTTAAGAATCGCCAGCAGATTCGTGCTTACGTAGAAGCGGGGGAAGAGATCGCATTGATGTTTAGCGACATCCGTGGCTTTACCTCCTATACCGCCCGCAAGGGTGATCGCGCTGCGTTCGAGCTTTCACGACTGCACGAGTCCCTGCTGCGGGAACAGATCGAAGCGCAAGACGGAATCATCGTCAAGACTATGGGGGATGGGATCATGGCCGCCTTTGCCTCGCTCTCTACCGCGCTCCACGCTGCGGTGGGGATACAACGAACGGTGCGGCAACGCAACAGCGAGCAGCCGGTGGAGCCGATCGATATAGGAATCGGCCTGGCCAGCGGAACGCCGATCATGACTGATGCCGATTTCATCGGACATTCCGTCAACCTTTCCCAGCGTGTCTCCAGTATCGCCAAAGGTGGGCAGATACTGGTAACCGACCGGTTCGCGCGTGAGGTGACGCCACCAGACAGGTGCCACTATATTTCGCTCGGCAACCGCGAGCTGAAAGGACTCGACCATGAGCACCTATATGAGGTGGCGTGGATCGCAGAGGTAGCGCGTCTCTCCGATCGGGATGACACGTTCACCCTCATCCTCACCGAGCGCGGAACGCTTGTAGTGGAACTGGCGAAGAACATTCAGTCTCATGTCGATGAAGCCGTCTCTCAACTGGGAAAGTCCACCGGCGACGGAACATTCTCCTCGCTTCTCCAGCGTGGGATCGAGCGGTTCACGCGGGCAATCGTAAACAAGTCGCTTGCCGCGGCCGGGGTAGCGCGCGAGCAGCTGTTGGACAAGGTGGATATCGAGATCGACGGCGACGAGGTGACTGCATCAATCGGCGGACATCCCATCCGGTTGCAAGGGGTAGACGCTGCGCAGGCGGCCCTGTTCCGCGATAAGATGCGCCAGGTGCGAGAAAGCACGCGTCATGGAGGAGTAGATGCTTCTGGAGGTTGATGATCGTGAACAAAGACGGCCTCTGTTTGCGGTTCGCGAAAACAGTGCTCGTGCTGATGACCGGTCTATTGATCGGTTGTGTCTTTTCTGTCATTGCGGATGTCCTTCCCGCCGGAGTGCTCCCCGCCCCCACACCGGAAGGTAATCCACTTCAGATAGCCGTTGATAAGGATACCTACTCCCCGGGGGATTCGATCGAGATCACCGTTAATACCGGACAAACGGGATACCTGTATCTGTACGACATCGATCCTGCCGGAGTGATCACTCTTCTCTATCCGAATAGCTACCAGCCGAATGCGTGCGTATCGGCGGGGACGCTGTCGCTTCCCGGTGAAGGATATCGATTCATCGTTGGGGGACCGGAGGGATTGGAAACAGTAACGGCGGTGCTTGCCTCTTCACCGCTCGATCTGCTTTCCCCGTCTGACAAAGTGCCGTTCCGCACGCTTGATGTCAAACCGCAGTCACTGGTGCAGGAGTTGTCGGTCACACTCACCTCGGCAACCTGGACGTCTGCTTGGGCACAGTTTGTCGTTTATCAGCCGAAAGGGAACATTCGTATCGAATCAATCCCGCGAGGGGCGACGATCCGCGTCAATGGACAGGATCGCGGCGTTGCCCCCAAGGATCTAGTCCTCCCGGCCGGCGAAGTGACGGTCACACTCGAGAAATACGGATACGAGCCGTACAGTGAGACGGTTATCGTGCACGATCAAGATATGATCGAAATCGACGCTCGTTTGAAAGCGGCCGCTCCTGCCATTACCGGCGGGGTGATTGTCCTTCCGGCATTTGGCGGTCTGGACGTAGGACGGGACAGCATCGGATTTGAATTGGGCTTCGTGCGCTATATCGGCGCAGCGGTAGGCGTTCGTTTCACCGGCGAGCAGCCGCTTGTTCCAGGAGAGATGTACAACGTGGGACCCGAACTCGACATCGACCTGCGGTTGCACGTGCCACTCATAGAAGGGGTCTCGATCGTGCTTGGCGGCGGAATCGGACTGCAAGACACGGCGCTCGCTCCGGCTGTCATCTCTAATGTAGGCCCGTTTGAGATAACGATCGAGCCAGAGATAGAAACAGAGGTATTTCCTTCGTACGTGGCGGGGGTAGAGATCGATTTAGGCCATGCCGCTCTGTTCGCAGGGTATCATCTGCGGCGCGGGCTCATTTTTGGATTGAGTGTTCTATTCCAATAATGATAAAAGCCAACCTTAGGGAAATTACTCCTTTATACCTTTTCCTAATCGACGACCAACATAGAAATGGGCCCTGAGAAATATCCCAGGGCCCGTCTTCATTCTCTTAGCTATGCCCGATATCGCTCTTTGCGGACTGTATTCACCACATGATGTTCATTCCCAATCTGAACCAATCGGCGCCGGACTGGGTAACGCTCAGTCCGA
>CAZBSW010000239.1:0-3858 GCA_964494835.1 uncultured Thermotogae bacterium | reverse complement strand
CACTTGAACGTTCATCGGAAGGATTTCAGCTCTCAGCGAGGCCTGCGCAAGATGGTCGGCCAACGACGCCGTCTCATGAAGTACCTGAAGAAGCGGGATCTTGCAGCGTATAAGGAATTGATTCAGCGTCTAGGAATCAGAGGAGTCTAAAAGCGAGATGTTAATCAAGGAAAGCATTCAGCTTAATGGGAAAGAGATTTCGCTGGAAACCGGGCGGTTGGCCAAGCAAGCAAGCGGCGCCGTCTTGGCGAGTTGCGGGGACACTCGTGTCCTTGTAACGGTATGTGTACAAGAGAGCAAAGAGGAAAAGGACTATTTTCCGCTCCGTGTCGATTATGAAGAGCGGTTCTACGCCAGTGGGAAGATTCCTGGTGGTTTCTTTAAACGTGAAGGGCGGCCGAGCGACGTTGCCGTCCTCAGTGCCCGCATGATCGATCGGCCGATCCGGCCGCTATTCCCCGATGGCTATCAAGATGAAGTACAGGTAATAGCTACAGTCCTCTCTGCCGAACCGGACTGCCCTCCAAGTATTCTTGGCATTCTTGGGGCGTCGGCGGCATTGATGATCTCCGAGGCCCCGTTCATGGGTCCGATCGCCGGTGTAAAACTGGGCCGCAATGACGGACAGATTCTAGTCAGCCCTGATGCTGAGGCCCAGGAGACGGGCGGGGTCGAAATCACAGTCGCCGGGACGAAACAGACAGTGACCATGGTGGAAGGGAAGATGGACGAGCTTTCCGAGGAAGAGGTTGTGAGCGCAATAGGACTCGCCCACGGCGCGATCCAGGAGCTCGTTGCCCTACAGGAGAGGTTTGTAGAGCGCGTTCGACCGGTGAAAAAAGCGACCGTTCCTGTAATTGAGCAAGATTCCGAACTGCGTGAACGCGTGCGTTCAATCATCGCATCGGAATTTCCAACAATGCATACACTCGGGAGCAAGAAAGAAAGGTACGATTTCATCGACACGCTACGCACACGTGCGGTCGAAATCATAGTTGGGGCCGATCTTGCAGCCGAGGAAGCGGAGGCGTTGGAGAAGGAGGTGTCGCAAGCGGTCGATGATCTCTACAAGTCATACCTGAGGCAGCAAATCCTCGAGCGTGGAATGCGCATCGACGGGCGTCGTCCCGATGAGATTCGCCCCATCACCTGCCAGGTAGGCGTCCTCCCTCGCACGCACGGCTCCGCTCTGTTCACGCGCGGCGAGACTCAGAGTCTGGGAATCGCCACCTTGGGAGCGACACGCGGCGACGAGCAGATCATCGATCAGATGATGAAAGAGGGGCGGAAGCGGTTCATGCTGCATTACAACTTCCCACCCTATTCTGTCGGCGAGGTGGGGAGAATGGGTTCGCCCGGTCGGCGTGCCATCGGGCACGGCTACCTCGCCGAAGGTGGGCTTTCCTCTATCCTGCCGAGCGAAGAAGACTTCCCTTACGTGATCAGGCTCGTATCGGAGATCTTAGAATCGAACGGCTCTTCATCCATGGCCACTGTCTGCAGCGGTTCACTTGCGATGATGGACGCCGGCGTGCCGATCAATAAGCCGGTTGCCGGGATCGCGATGGGGATGATCGAAGACGCGGACACACAGCGTCGCGTCATCCTGAGTGATATTCTCGGCGCTGAAGATCATTACGGCGATATGGATTTCAAAGTCATCGGCACGCGTGACGGGATCACCGGGTTTCAGCTCGATGTGAAGGTGGGCGGAATCGGACGTGAGACGCTCCGCAAGGCACTTGAGCAGGCGCGTCAAGGACGGCTGGAGATCCTGGCCAAGATGGAACAGGCGCTCGCTGCGCCGCGCGTGGAGCTCTCGCCGTATGCTCCGCGTTTGGAGACGATCAAGATTCCTCAGGAGAAGATCGGTTTGGTGATCGGACCGGGCGGAAAGATGATCCGCAAGATCATCGAGGAGACCGGTGCGCAGATCGACATTGAGGACGACGGCACCGTGAAGCTTGCCAGCGCTGACATGGAGTCGGTGGAAGCAGCCAAGCGGTGGGTGGAAGACCTCACGGCAGAGCTTGAGGTCGGCACTGTGATGACGACCAAGGTTACGCGTGTCGTCGACTTCGGCGCGTTCGTCGATCTTAAGAATGGAAGTGAAGGGTTGGTGCATGTCTCCAATCTAGCACCGGGATTCGTGGATAATGTCCGCGACATTGTCAAACCGGGGGATGAGATCACGATCGAAGTCATCGGCGAGGATAAGATGGGCCGGCCCGATCTTCGCCGAGTGGTGGAGGGCATGGAAGAGGAGCCCGCCGCCGGCAGGCAGCGTGGCGGTCATTCGCGCCGCAACGGCGGTCGCCGACAAGTCTCGAAGAAAACTACGCCTAAGACCAAGATCAAGGTGGGAGACATCATCGAGGGAACGATCGCCAACACGACCGACTACGGCGCGTTTGTCGAACTCACTCCAGAAGTGACCGGTCTGATCCACATCTCCGCCCTGTCCAATGAATATGTACGTCGGGTGGGAGACGTGGTAAGAGCCGGTGACAAAGTGAAGGTAGAGGTCCTCGATATCGATGACCGCGGCCGCTACAAGCTGCGGCGCATCGTTCCAGCGGAAGAGGAACAGGCAAGCGAACACGAGGAACAGGCAAGCGAACACGAGGAACAGGAAGAACAACGGGAGAAAGAACCACTGGCGTTCGAGGACCGTTGGTAACAGCCTGTTGATAACGTCTATCTACCCTGGTCTGTCCCAGGCAACTTTAGAAAACGGATTGCGGGTCCTCGTAGAAGAGGTCCCGCAATCGCGTTCGGTGAGCGTAGGGGTATGGGTGAAGGTCGGGAGCCGGGACGACCCAAAATCCCTCCCCGGTCTTTCGCACTTCATCGAGCACCTTATGTTCAAAGGGACGCCCACACGAGACGCAAAGTCGATCTCGCGCGAGATCGACGGACTGGGCGGACAGATCAACGGCGCTACTGGCAAGGAGGCGACGTTCTACTATGCCAATGTCCCTGCCGATGGATTCCCCACTGCCTTGGGCGTCCTTGCCGACCTCGTGCAGCACCCTTCGTTCTCACCCGACGAGTTGGAACGTGAACGGGGGGTGATATTGGAGGAGATCCGCGGTCGTGACGATGATCCAGAGCAGTGTGCATATGATCTATTCACTGCCGGGCTTTGGAAGAACGACCATCCCTTGGCGCTATCGGTTCTGGGAAAGAAAGAGACGATCGAAAACGTGATGCGGGATGAGATCGTCTCATATCACAGGGATTTCTATCGACCGGAAGACATGGTGCTTGTCGCGTGCGGCGCCGTACAGGCAAGGAAAGTCGTGCGGTTGGCCGCGGACTTGTTCGATGTTGCACCGGCGGTGGCGGCGTCGACATGCGGGCGCGGTGTCCCGGTGTTGGCAAGCGGGCGTAACTCGTACGTACGCAGCACCGGCCAGACACACCTCTACCTCGGCCTTCCCGCCCCTGATGTACGGGATGAGGATCGTTTCGCCTGTGATGTGGTAAACGTCATCTTCGGTGGTGGAGCGAGCTCGCGCCTGTTTCGGCTTGTGCGAGAAGACCGTGGCTTGGCATATGAGGTTTCAAGCTCTGTGATTCATTACTCCGACACCGGCGTGTGGCTCATCTATGCAGGGATCGCTCCTCACAACGTGGATAAGACGGTGGAGATCGTGGTCGGTCAGTTGACAAACCTGTTGCGGGAGGGAGTCGAAGATCCCGAGGTGGTTCTCGCTCGTGCCAAGCTGCGTGGCGGACTTATCATCGATCTGGAAGCCAACGTCAACAGGATGGCGCGGCTGGGGAGCGCGATCATCACCGGGCGAACGATCTTGTCTCCCGATGAGCTGATCGCCCGCATCGACGCCGTCACTG
>CAZBSW010000238.1:0-3881 GCA_964494835.1 uncultured Thermotogae bacterium | reverse complement strand
TGATCGTCGAGTAGTGAGGGGCAAGACACTCCTGAAGCTGGATAAGGCTCGTATGCGTCCACGCGCGTCGCCGAGTCGCTCCGGACCGGTCCTCACCATCAATGAAGATGTCCCGCCTCGCGTTGCCACGTGACGTCACGCGGTAGACGGCGCACTCGTATTCGATCCCTAGCGGTCGAGCCATGTCAGCGCGATTGTGGAGTGGAACGGACATCAAGAGACAAGGTGTGACCCCATGCCTCTGTAGTCAAGTCGAGAGGAGATAGAGAACCGTCTCGTTGAATCGCAGCCACTATCTCAAGTTCAGACCACTAGAGACTGGTGGTAATGCATCTGGAGAGTGATCGCTCCTGCCTTGTGTTGGTGGACGGCATCACCTGTGTCTTGCCTCGTTCGCAAGGCCCGTTGGGATCTGGCGATAGGTCGTTTGTTGCTTCTTCACTGAGCAGGATTCGTAGGGCACCAGCCATTAGATTTGGACCGACCCCGGAGAGCCGGCAGATCGACCTTGCAGTAGAGACGGTCAGCCACCCATCCTCAGTGTGCCGTCAAGCCTGCTATCGTGATGCTCCCTGCAAATCCCCGGCACACCATTGCGGCCTGCATCGACCATCACAGTTTCGTCACTCACTCGCCTAATCTTCAAGCCGCTCGATCTTGAATGACACCGGACGCAAGCCGTCAGTGCATGACGCCACCGCGGTGCCAGGCTGCTTGACCCAAGGAAGATCTCCTCCGTACATGACGGTCATGAGCTTTCGCTGGATGTCGCTCCATGCGCCCTCACAATGGAAGTCGTCCGGCTTCTCCGGAAAGAACCCCTCGATGACGAACGTCTGTCCGTCCTTCATGTTTTGGCAAGGGCCATAACCTTGCGGGAAGGCGCCACGGTCAAGGTATTCGTCTTGCAGATCCGTGTAAACAGCCCGTTTGAGCACGGTGATTCTGACTTTAGGCACGGCATATCCTCCCAAACTGCTTTCCGATTTCCATTCCATCCGGCACACAGAACCTGGCCCGTGTGTCGGACCGACTTCTAGAGTATGTCTAGGCACTCATCCCCTGTCAAGGTGAATGGTGTGATAACAAGCCCACGCGAGGTCTGCGCTAGAGGGTCAGACCTTGTCTTTTGCCTCCAACTCTTTCTCGCAGCGAGCGGCGATCCGGCTGATTGTGCAGCAGTGAAGGCCAAGATGCTCTTGAAGCTCGGCAAGTTTGTATCCGTACACGCGTGTCGCCGAGTAGCTCCTGGCCGGCCCTCACCATCCATGAAGATGCCCTGCCTCGCGTTGCCATGTGAGGTCACATGGTAGACGGCGCACTCGTATTCGATCCCCAGCGGTCGTGCAATGTCAACGCGATAGTGGAGTGGGACGGACATCAACAGACAAGGTCTCACCTCTTGCCAGAGCGAGCCAAATGGCTCTCGCTGGAGGTCCGTTCACGCTCGAATTCGCACAGATATCATGATAGCAGCCCACCGTTTGTATGGCGCTCTATCCGCCAATCCAGTAACCTTCTCCTCATATTCCAAGGTCCTCTCCCACCAAAACCACATGTATCCTTTCTTTCTGCCCAATCATACTACCCTCTATGATTACCGTGTACCGACATATTCTCCAGTCATGGCTGCAGTCCATACACTTACCAGTTACGACGCACGGCAACTCTCCGAACTCCGTCCGGTGGTGCTTGATGTAGTGCCGCGCTGCGTTGATAGGCGCAGCAATTGAGCAGATTCTCTCCAGAGCGCAGTCCACGTCCTGCACGATTTTGTTTACTCCACATACGATTAGAACTTTCCCAGGGCCAAAGAGCATCGCCGCTACTCTTCCCCCAACACCATCGACATTGACGAGCTTTCCGTCAAGAGTGATTGCATTTGTTCCACTTAAGAAGACGTCGGAGAAGAAAGCTTCTCGTTGCATTCTGCGCATCTCCTCAAGCTCAGCGACAAAGTTGCCGTCCTCATCTCTCTCGAATGGATCGATAACTCTGTTCCGACCGCTCTTCTTGATCTCAGCGATAATTCCCACCTGCTCAAGCGTTACCGAATCACCTCGAGCAACAACACTTCCCGGAGGAATCATGTTTAGAAGAGTCGAAAGCGCTTCCAGCCGTGTCGGCACGTATTGACCACCTATGTTTCTTGCTTGTAGCGCCTTTACAACCAGACTAGCGCGTCGCTCGTCAAACCACCGCTTCTCTTGTCTTGTATCGCTTTCGTCTATCATTTCACCTTTCAGAGCAAAAGCCGTCTACCCAAACATCCTCCCGCTCCACCGCAATCGCAGAACCCGATAGCAATCTTGCATAAAGATCCTTAAGGCAACGTAGCACTCCTTCGTCAGCTCCCACATGTAGGAGTCGAGAAGAATCACCCCCATACTCCGGCAATTCCCATTTCATGTCCTGGCGACAAGGGCACCTACGCGTTTAGCTACGCTGGAGTCCTACATAGGAGCTCTTCCTTTTTGCTCAAGCGACGGTTCATGTCAATCACTCGGCTATTCTCAAGCGCGAGGTCACTTCAAGAGACGATGATCGCCAGAGAAACGATTCCCTTCTGATTACACACCTCCTTTTCGTTCCCCCCACCGTATCACTCTTCCTCGGTGCCGCGCAAATCTCTGAGCACTTGTGATGGCATGTTTCCGGCACCAATAATCACGTTGCGAACTGGAGCTTGGGGCACTGATTGTAGGTGTCTATCCCTCTAGTGCAGCAAGAAGGCGCGAATCGTAAGAGAAATAGTCGGGGCAAGCGGCTGCGCTGTACGTTCTGCAAATCGACATGCGACAGAATGCGCAGTCATGTTCGTATTCCTATTGCAGATCTTGCGTATCGGGATCAAGATGGGAATTGGCATCGTTTAGGCAGTTGAACAAAGTGATCGTACCAGAAATACGGGAAGATGGAATAGCATTTCGGGCATTCGTGCCACCAAGCATCTGGGGGTTTGCCAGCAGTGCCTGGTGGTGGAAGCTTAAGTGTGTGTCGCAATCTCAGCGCATCTCGAGTTCGCAGAGCCTTTATCTAATCAATGGCTTCTGCTACGGCCATGAACTGCGCAAAAGTATCAATATGCCATACTGTAGATTAGAAGAGACATTCCGGATGTTCGCAGAAACGGAGACTTGGCATTTATCATTGGACCCAAATCGCGGATTGTTGTCCATAATCTCTTCCTCCATGTTCACAATAGCAGAATCCAGTTTGCGGGGTCAACAGTGTGAGGGCCTTGGAACAGCAAGAGAGACAGCAAGGCCAGTGAACGTTATTTTTTCATGCTCGCTGCATTTTTGAGATACTATGATGTATCATTCTATCCTAACTAGCATTGAGAAACTTGGGATGACTCTTGTTCTGGCTATGAATGGTTCAGGCGGCATTGTGATAGGTTCAGATTCTCGCCCGATCAATAATGGAAGGCGATTGATGGTGTTCACATCACACGGGATGACGTCCATAAACCTGACGTTGCGAAATATGTTGGCCCATCCCTGGAGGCCGGGCGGCGCATCTGCGCAATCGTGGAAGACCTACTGACTGGCCAGGACCAGATCTATAAGCACACCTTCTCGCGCCTATGCGAATATCGGAACGAGAATTCATCTATGTAGTCCTGTAGGTACTTCGTCGAGACGTGACGGAAGATTCCGATTAGGCCGCGTTTGGAGAGGCTCCTGGCGTTCTCGAAGTAGTTAACACGAACTTCTTCGTTTACCTAGTTCCATAATGGACAACGTACTGATGCAGCCCAAGCAGGTGCATCTTCCTATAGGTCTTGTGGCCGTCGGTGTAGAATATCTTGACGTAGGCGCGTTTTGACAACAACCTGTCTAATCTCTTCGCCGTACAGTTTGTTGAGGATTCCTAGC
>CAZBSW010000237.1:0-3902 GCA_964494835.1 uncultured Thermotogae bacterium | reverse complement strand
CTCCCATGGCATCGAGGCTCCGCTGCATGTCTGAGTTTGCCGCTTGTAGCGCCTTCTCCGCTTCTCTGTGAGCAGTGATGTCTATCATGTGCACAACGACCAAGTCTGGCGGGACGAAACCGTAAGTTGCCCACACAGCACGCGTCTCACCGGTGGTGAGGAAGCGATAGTCAGCCTCTTCTCGCTGTGTCTCATGCGTCTCGTAGCATTTCCTAATGATATCGGTGATCCACAAACGATCGCTGTAGATGACGCTTGCCCGTTTGCCTTGGTATTGTGCGATCTTCCCACCGGAGAGTTCTTCAACGGCGTCGTTGTAATCTATCAGTTCGAAATCGCCGTCAACATGGCGCCAGGTGACGGTTGGGATAGGCACCCCTTTGTAGAGCGCGCGCCACTGTTCTCGACTGGCCTGCAACGCCACAAGCGCGTCTTCCTGGGCGGTAATGTCGCGATCAGCTCCACGAAAACCGGTTACATTACCATTTTCGTCGATCAAGGGGAAGCCGGTCGTCTCAAGGATCACGGTGTGTCCGTCTCTGTGGATATTCCGGTTGCGAAAGTTTACAAATGGTCGCCTGCGCTGAATCGTCTCGAGAGCCGTTGCTTTGAGTTGTTCCTTGTCTTCTGGGTGGAAGAAGTCATAGAAATAATTGCCGATGATCTCTTCAGCGGTGTAGCCGAGAATCGTCCCTACGATATCGTTGGAGTAGGTGTATCTCCCGTCCAAGTCGATCTCCCACAGCCAGTCTCCTGAATCCGCTGCCAGATCGCAAAATCGTTCGCTCGGATGGTTCTCCCTGTGCTCCATATCCAAGCGACGGCGAAGAGCGACGTTCTTGCGCTCCAATTCGGCTATTCTGTCCAAAGCAGACATGCTCATGATTGCGAACTACTTGCGGGGTGTTGTGCCTTCTTCTGTTGCAGAGTTGAGATTTGCATCACGCTCCCTGCGGAGGAAGGCTGGAACGTCGAGGTCTTTACCGACGATGATGCGATGGCGATAGGTCGACCGCTTCTTTCGGTCAATCACTTCGTCAGTGGTCTCGCTGAAATCGGCCGCGATCACTGTAATCTTTATGCCTTCTGTGAATCCGCTTTGCACAACGGCGCCGAAGACAAGGTCGCACTCCGTTGCGGCGGTGCGGCGGATGAGATCAGCGGCGGCGGTAACCTCACCCAGGGTCATGTCTTCCCCTCCGGTGACGTTCATAATCATCTTGCGTGCCCCACGAATAGATCCTCCTTCGAGGAGAGGGTTAGTGGTGGCAAGTTTTGCCGCCGTCACGGCCCGCTGATCACCATTGGCCGTTCCCATGCCCATCATCGCCTCACCGGCGCCGGCAAGTACGTTGCTGATGTCAGCAAAATCGAGGTTTACCAACCCACGCACTGTGACCAGGTCGGATATGCCGCGCACTCCTTGGTGGAGGATGCCATCCGCCAGTTCGAACGCCTTGGTCATAGCTAGCCCCTTTGTTGCGGTATCTAGCAGACGATCGTTGGAGATGGTGATCAGTACATCGGCAGCTGCACGCAACGCGGCCAACCCTCGTTCTGCACGCTGCGCACGCACTGTCCCTTCAAAGGTAAACGGCTTGGTGACTACGCCGATCGTCAAAGCGCCGTTCTCTTTAGCGATACGGGCGATCACCGGCGCTGCACCGGTTCCTGTCCCGCCGCCAAGACCGGCGGTGATGAATACCAGGTCCATCCCCTTCAACAGAGAACTGATCTCCCAGCGCGATTCAAGCGCGGCTTTGCTGCCCTTAGCCTCATCACCCCCGGTGCCGCGTCCCTCTGTAATGTCCAAACCCAACTGCAACGTCTCATCGGCATGTGCGATTCCCAGTACCTGTTTGTCGGTATCTACGGCGATCAACCTGACCCCTTGCAGTTCCTCTTCCTTCATTCGCCCGACCGCGTTCACTCCGCCGTCACCGATTCCGAGGACGGCGATGCGGGCGTTCGTTCTCTTCTGGGGCTCGTCCTTCTTTGCCTGTTCTATGAGTGGCGGCTCGCCGATGATCACCCGACGGGGGCCGATTACACTTTCCACTATTTCCTCTAGTTTCGCGTGTTTGCGAAGGCAGTATTCTTTCTTGAACTCGCTGTCGACAGAGATCGTCAGTTGCTCGGGAGTAAGTGCGATTGCCTGCGTGTCTTTGGGCAAGCAAGCGCGCAGAATACGGTCACTCGTTTTGTCCAGAATCTCACGCCATTGTTCTCGCAGTCCTGGTATGTTACTCCCCTCGGTTCGTTCTTTCTCTGACATTCTCTCCTCTCCTGATACCATTCTCTACGGATAGGCGGGAAAAGTCAATGACATAGCGGGTTATGCTTGCCAGGCGAAGATGTTGCCCCTACCATACTGGGCGAGCATGGACAAGAGTGCGATTTGGAACGTATTGAAGTGGGTGCTGGCTGCATTGGCTGCCGGATTCATTGGGCAGTTCGGGCGTGTGCTTGCAATGCGGATCATCGAACGGCGCCGGGCACAAGAACGCTCACCGCACAAGGATGTCCTCCTCCCGCATGGTCTCAACTTGGAGAAGAAACAGCTGAAGGACGAAGCTAAGATCGAGAAGAAAAGAGCAGCACAAGAAGTGAAGAGAGAGAAGAAGAGCCAAGGCTGAACCGCGCGTCGGATCAGCCGTTTGGTCGATTATTACTCGGTATCTTCGTCTACCGTGACGATCTCCATTCCGTTGTAGTAGCCGCAGTGCGGGCACACGCGATGAGGTAGTTTCATCTCGTGGCAATGCGGGCATTCACCTGCAGAAAGTGGGCTCATGCCGACATGTGAACGGCGCATACGCCCCTTTGAACGGGAAGTACGATATTTGGGTACCGCCATCTTTCCTCCTTATGTGAAGCTAAAGCCTGTAATCCGATTGAGGAGGAGAGTTTAGCCGTCCGGAGACTTTGGCGCAAGGTCGATGATGAGTGTAACCGGACCATCGTTTGTGAGGGCGACCTCCATATGGGCCCCGAATATCCCGGTCTGTACTGGTATTTCCGTCCCTCTCAAAGCCTCGACGAATGAGGTGAACATGGGCTCGGCCCGCTGTGGCGTTGCGGCCGTTGAGAAGCTCGGGCGACGCCCCTTCCGAGTGTCTCCGTAGAGGGTAAACTGCGGGACGGCAAGGATCTCCCCGTTAACCTCGCGCAACGATCTGTTCATCTTGCCGTTCTCGTCCTCAAAGATTCGTAATTCGACGAGCTTCTTCGCTGCTTGGGCAAACATCTCCTCGTTGTCTAATTGCGTGAATCCGATGAGTAGAGCTATCCCTTGAGCGATTTCGGCAACCGTTTTTCCATTGACACACACAGATGCCCGGCTCACCCGCTGCAATACGATGCGCATTGTCAGTCTCTTGACTGCATTCGCTCAGCGAATTCGATCACCCGTTCCAGATTGTCATCGTCGAGGGTCGCCACTCGTGACAGCAGCCGGAGCTCCAGGTTTTCGCGGCCTATCCTCGCCTGTACGTGGTCGTGAAACGCTCGCTCTACCAACCTTGCCGCCAACCGGTTGACATTGCGATCGATGAAATTGACGCGCCATTGGGGGAAGTTGTTCAGTATTCCCTTGGCGATTTCGATCAGATGCTTGAGGTGCGGTTCGCGCGTGGTGAATACGCCGTTTATGTAATTCACCAGTTGCTGATCGTTCAAGAAGAAGATCACCGATTGCGGGGAGTAGGCGATTGCGGCGCGTGCTCCCTCAATTAGGGCACGATAACGCGCGATACGTGACGGAGTACGACCGATGAGATGGGCAATCTCCTCGACTACATTCCCGTCTTTATCGGTGAGTGCGATACCGACTCCTGCCTCACCGGGTTCACCCTGTGTGTGAGCATCGATGTATGCGAACAGCTTCTCCATGGTCTATGGGT
>CAZBSW010000236.1:0-3934 GCA_964494835.1 uncultured Thermotogae bacterium | reverse complement strand
TACTGCCTGTGGGAGCAACATTCTACATCTTGTGGTTTGTGTACCACTTGATCGCCGGCCTTGTCGTGAAAGGGACGCCGTTCGGGCAGATGGTGGAGAAATCGCTTGGAATGTGGATCCCGGGGATGGGGTTGTACATGACACTTATCCTCGTCTTCCTTGTTGGGCTTATCACACGCAATTTCCTCGGTCGTACACTGCAATACTACATGGATCGATTGTTCGCTGCCGTCCCGGGCGTGCGCAAGATGTACTCGACACTCAAGCAGTTCACCAACGCCATTCTCAGTCGTAACACAGCGTCTTTCAAGCAGGTAGTCATGTTCGAGTATCCCAAAGAGGGGATAAACATCATCGGCCTGGTGACAAACGACAACTTGGGAGCATTGGGCGATGAGACAGATGAGGAATCGATCCTCGTCTACGCACCGACCGCCCCTAACCCCCTATCCGGGATGATGCTTATCGTTCCCAAGAACAAGGTCACCGTCCTCGACATCGCAGTGGAAGACGCCCTTTCCATGATCCTTTCCAGCGGATCCGTCCTCCCAGCCAGCCTCCAGAGGACGCAAGAGCCTGCGCCGCGTTTCCGTTTTAATCCGTTTCGGCGGCACAGGGACAAGGAGTGAAGATGCCGATTTTCAAGGACAGACACTATTTCCGGGTCAACCTGGAAAAAAAGGCAGATGAGGCGCTGTGGATGCGGTGTAAGTCTTGCGGCGAACTGGTTTTCAAGCGCCGCGTGCGCGAGAACAACAACATCTGCCCCAATTGTGGGGAATACTTCTTCCTCACCGCCAAAGAGCGGATCGAATCGCTCATCGACGAGGGGACCTTTGAGGATGTATCGCGACCGATCGTGGCCGATGACCCATTGGAGTTTCAGGACAGCAGGCCATATGCAGAGCGGCTCGAAGACGCGCAAGAAAAGACCGATCTACCGAGCGCGATCATCCTCGGAAGCGCGACAATCTCTGAAATCCCAATCGTAATCGGTGTGATGGAATTCCAATTCATCGGCGGGAGCATGGGCTCGGTGATGGGTGAACAGATCTGCCACGGGATCGAGGAAGCCATCCGCCGTCGCTGCTCGTTCATTCTCGTTTCGTCATCAGGCGGGGCGAGGGTCCAAGAGGGGGTGTTCTCCTTACTTCAGATGGCGAAGACGACCGCAGTGCGCGCCCGTCTCGCTGCCGAGCGACTTCCGTTCATCTCTGTAATGACCTATCCCACTTCAGGCGGTGTACAGGCGTCGATCGCCAGCCTCGGCGACATCATCATCGCCGAAAAGGGAGCGATGATTGGATTCGCCGGCCGACGGGTGATCAAGGACACCATTGCGGAGGAATTACCCAAGAATTTCCAGACCGATGCATTCGCCATTGAACACGGGGTAATAGACCGGGTCGTGAAACGCGAGGATCTGCGCGGCGAGTTGGAGACCGTACTCAGGTTCTTCCAGGAGGAGAGATGAGCGACGAAAGAACCCTGGATCTGCTCGAGACGAAGATTCAAGAACTGCGTGAGCTCAATAAGCAGGACGGCATCGATCTCTCTGCTGAGATCGCCAAGTTGGAGCGAAAGCTCGCCAAGCTACGCGAGGAACTGTACACAAATCTGAACGACTGGGAGCGGGTAAGAATCGCACGCGAACCACGGCGTCCGTATTCTCTTGACTACATAGGCGAGATCTTCCCCGACTTCTACGAGATCCACGGTGACCGCCTGAGTGGCGATGATCGTGCATTACTGACCGGACTGGCGCACATCGACGGCCATCGAATCGTAATCATCGCTCAGCAAAAGGGACGAAATACGGAAGAGAACAAGGAACGTTACTTCGGGATGGTGCGGCCGCAAGGGTATCGCAAGGCAAAACGTGTGATGGAGCTGGCCGAGCGATTCACGTTCCCCATCATCAGCCTAATCGACACCCCAGGCGCCTATCCGGGCCTGGAGTCGGAGGCAAACAACATCGGCGGGGCGATCGCTGCAAGCATCGCATGCATGCTCGGATTGACGGTTCCCACCATCGCTGCCATCATCGGTGAGGGTGGCTCCGGTGGAGCACTGGCAATCGGTGCAGCCGACCGGGTGTTGATGCTGGAAAACGCGATCTATTCTGTAATTACACCGGAAGGCGCCGCAGCTATCCTATGGAAGGATAAGGAGCGTGTCAAGGAAGCGGCCGCTGCTTTGAAACTCACCGCACCGAAGCTTCACGAACTGGGCGTGATTGATGAGATCATCCCCGAACCGCTCGGCGGGGCGCACAAGAATCTGAAAGAAACCGCATCCGCACTCAAGGGAACCCTTGCGCGCCAACTGGCCGAGCTGGTGGCGATGACGAACGAGGAACGCCTGGAAGCACGCTACCAACGCTATCGCGACGTCGGTCGATACAGCATACTCAAGGATTGAGAAAGGTAAAGGAGATTCGAGCCGGTCTCCTTCTTCTTCCACATGACAATGGAAGAAGTAATAGGGCATCACAATGGATGCGATATCCATACCACCGGTGATGACAAACGGCCCGGTAAATCCGTGGGCAACCTGCAATCATCGGCTGGCAGCGGCGCTCGCTGCTCAACCGCTGTTCCAAGCCGGCGCAAGTAGGCTCGATGTAATCGCATTTGGGCATCTGGGGACGATCCCATTGCGTACGAATTGAACAAGAGAACGCTCATGTTCATTGACGCCGGCGGCAATAAGAGCTCGCTTGTACCCCATCTAAAGGAGAAGCACTCCGATAGGGATGGAAAGGATCGCGGTGGTGAGAGCCGACATCTCGGCGAGGAGCCCAACGAACCCCTGTCTATATCCAGGGCTGAGGACGTACAGATTGAGCACGAGAAGATACCGGAGGCCGAAGATGAGGCCGAACAGGGAAGTGCTCGTGAGATAGAGGCGTGCATCTCAAGAGAACGCGCACACATTCTTGAAGTAGGTCGCCATGTCCCTCCCGGTGCGACGATGATATTCGTCGTCACGAGTGACTACAATCGCAGCTATTGCGAACGAAAAGACAAGCGAGTATAAGAACTAGTTGGAGGTTGAAAGATGACATTTTACGGCGGCAAGGAGATGCGAGAGGCGTATCGCCGTGCTCAGGAAGGCGCTTACGCATTCATGGCGAACAATATCGCGGAGCAGAACGTCCTGATCGGCCTTCTGCAGGGGTATGCGGAGAAGAGATCCGATCTGGTCGTCCAGGTCTCTCCCGGTGCAGCGAAGTTCGCCGGCGCCGGCAACAAACTTGCGGGCCTACGCAGCCTCTCGCGACAGGTGCAGATACTGGGGGATGCCTTCCCCATCGGTGTCTTCCTCAACCTCGACCATTTCACGGTGAAGGAAATGGACCTTATCGAGACCGCGATAGCCGAGGGCCTCGTGTCGTCGATAATGATCGACGCCTCAAAGGAAGACTACGAGGAAAACATACGCATTACACACACCGTCGTCGCACTCGCAAATAAGAGCGACATATTGATCGAGGCGGAACTGGGCAAGATCAAGGGGGTGGAAGACGAGATCGCATCGGACGAAGCCTTCTATACCGATCCCGATGAGGCGGTGGAGTTCGTCCGCCGTAGCGGCCCCGACCTACTGGCCATTTCCGTCGGAACACAACACGGCGTATCCAAGGGGCGTAACGTCGTGCTGCGTACCGATATCGCGCAGAATGTACATCAACGGCTCGTTGACGCAGGCTTGTCCGTCCCGCTCGTCCTGCACGGAACATCCGGGCTCCTCTCGGATCAGATACGCGAGATCGTCCACCACGGCATCTGTAAGCTGAACAAAGACACCCGCTATCAATACGAGTACGCGCGCGCAGCATATGACTACTACACGTCGCATTCGTCCTCGATTGTGCCCCCTGCCGGTACGGCGGACGATGCCACCGGCCTTTTCTCCGCGAGCGACTGGACAC
>CAZBSW010000235.1:0-3935 GCA_964494835.1 uncultured Thermotogae bacterium | reverse complement strand
AAGACACTAATCGAAATTCCGCTTACCTTGGGCGTAGTCGGCGTCGTGCTTCTTCCCACATTGGCCGCCATCGGTGCCATCGCTGCGCTGGTGACCGATTGCACCATCATCGTAGAAAAGGTGGCAGATTAGGTTTCTAGCGCCCCTGGCACGACGCCATGTATCACCCGGTTGTCTGTCTATCCACTTGCGTGAAAGACGACATCGGAGTCATCCACCAGACGGATTCCCCCCTTTGCCCATGCTGCATTGAACGTATCGATCAGGCGCTCGGTACTCCAACCGGGGAAGGCATGTGCCCCATGCGCGTTCTTCACAACGGTAACATCGTACCCGTAGAGCTTTGCGTAAACCACTGTCTGATTGACACAGCCGAAGGTGGCAAGCCCGCAGACGATCAGATGCCGTATCTCTCTTTCTTTCAAGATATCATCAAGATCGGTCTCGATAAACGCGCTCCCAAACTCCTTTGTCACTACCGGCTCACCCACAAGCGGCTCGAGATCAGGATGGATACCGATCTTGTAGGGATCGTTGGGCGTCTCATCGTCCACGTGCTGCACGAAGATCACAGAGACACCCACCTGACGCGCACGTTCGATCAGCCCGCGGCACTTCGCAACAAGATCGTCCCCGTCCATCGTCACCATCGGTTCGGGCTCCATAAACGCCGGTTGTACATCAATTACAAGTAATGCCGTCTTTCCTGTCATTTTCCCTCCTTCTTTCGTGGCGAAGCGCCGGCCAGCATTCATACCTAGTGATAACATCACTCACAAGAACGAGATTGCGAAGTACGACATTCCGACAAGAAATACTGGCACGCAAACCCCGAGCAGCCATCGTCGCTTGAAGATCACGACGAGAGACGCAGCTGCCGCAGACACGTTGAAGATCAGAGCAGCAGTAGACCGGTTATCGGACTTTCCGCCGATTACGGCCGACCGGTCGAGCGCATATTCGTAGCTTGTGTAGTACTTATCCGCGCTTACATTAGAATCCTTCGCCGCCGCCGCATGGTAGTCCGACATCTCGATCGATTGATCTCCAAGACCGGCCAACTGCCCTTGGAGATCCACGTCCTCGGCCGCGTCCGCCTGCGCGTAATACATGCCAGCCTGTGTCAGATATGACTGGGCTTGCAAGAGCTCGTTGGAGGCCTCTGTGGCCGCTTCCAGGCGAAGGATCATGAACCCAAGCGCTGCCGTCTTAAGATCGCCCGCCTGGCCTCCCGCCCTGCCTGCCGAGATCCACGACAACGAGGCAAGCGCGGTGGCAAGAGTCACCAACAGCGCCGCCGTTGTCGTGATATCCGGCCATCGTATCTTCGGTCGCCTCATGTCACGTTTCTCCTTTGCTGGATGTCGATCACTCTCTGCCCCATCGCGGGTGAACCACCAAGTAGTCAGGATATGGAACGGCATGTAACCAGCCCTTATGGAAGAAGAGACCGACGCCAGCCGCCTGGAAATCCATATCGCCCACTTCCATCAGTGCCAGCATAGCCTAGCGTCAAGACACGGGAAAATCGCCGCCTCCCCCGAGCCCGCGTGAGAAGAGAGGCTGTAGGGAGAGGATGAGCACTGACTCAATACTTGTAGTCTTCACGCGCAGGGCTGAACACATCGCAGACGGTGGCAGCCGAGTCGATCGGGCGGGCGCTGTGCTCGACACCTCCCGGAATCAGATACGCGTCGCCCACCTTCAGCGTGCGAGTCTCTCCGTCGATAGTCAGTCGGAGCCTACCGGCGATGACCGTCCCGGCCTGCTCTGCGGGGTGAGAGTGTGCTGGGACGACCGCCTCCGCCTCCAAGTCGACGATCGCCAGCAGCATCCGCTCGCTCCAGAACGTGCGAATCCACACCCCGGGCGCTGCTTGCTTTCTTTCTCGGTTCCGAGCGTCACAGAAATGATGCATCACTTCCTCCTACTCTGTCGTGTTTGTCTCTTGCCATGACAGCAGACTATATTTCGGCTAGACAATGGTGCAATCATGAGGGCTATGACAACAAGTGAGATTTGGATCCTTTCCGCCGTTGGTTTCGTCGTATTCTTCGTCTCGATTTGGTGTTTCGTCCTGTGGGTCATGGCACTCGCCAGCGGATGGAGGCGACTCGCCCAACAATACGGGGACACAACCATGTTCACAGGCGAGATCTCGCGCTTCAAATCGGCGCGGATTGGAATGGTGAACTACAACGGCGCGATCGGCCTGGGAGCGACCGACATGGGGCTGTATTTAGAGCTCATCGGCATCTTCCGGCCCTTCCACAGACCGATGTTCGTCCCCTGGAGCGAGATTCAAACCGAACCGTTCCCAGGAGCGTTTGGCGGTGTCGTCCTTACCTTCCCATCGGTCTTCAACGCCCGCGTTCACCTGTACGCGCGGACGGCCGAACCGATTCGTCAGTATCTTGAGCCCACCGATCAGTGGAAAGACTGATGAGTATGTCAAGATTTTTATCACCTTGTGTTATCTGTATTTATATCGTGATTGCACTACTTACACCTGCTGTATCTGTATCCGCCGACCCGCCAGACCTCTGCGGTCGCTGGGCGTTGATCGAGATTATGCCCGCGATCGCAGAACTACCGTTCTTCGGCGAGGTCGAATTGACAACGACATCTGGCCTGTTCGTCGATATCGCACAGGATGAGCTGCAGCTCACACTGACCTACTCTTACTCATTTATCGATGCGATAATGAATCCGCCGTTCGTCCACATCACCGTGCCGGATGCGTTCGTCGCGTCTTTGACCGACCCGCTGTGCAAAGGAAGCCTGAAGAAGACGAAGAGCGGATGGCGGTTCGTTCAAGAGCGGCATATCGAAGTGCGCGGGGCGGTTTTGGATGATCCCGAGAATGACCCGCTTCCTACCAACCCACGCGACGGTCGGGTTGTCGACCAAGACGGGGACGGTAACCCCGGATTGACCGTTCCGGTAGTCGCTGTAGGAATTGTGAGCGGTGACACATACGTGGTCCACCGACTCAGCTACGCCCTCGAGGGATCGTTAATCGATGATGACACGATCCGCGGAATGATCGATTGGACCGGGGAGCAGATCGTTCTGGCAGCCACCGATGCTTTCCTGTCAATGTCCTACACATATCGACCGGCTCCGGATCCAACTCTACGCTGCTTCGTCATGCGCCGCGTCGATGATGGATGGACTGATGCAACCTTGCGATCAAACCTTGCCGCCCTCATCGCGCTGATGCCGCCGTAGGTTACTACAACGCTGATATCATCTAACTGCCGGTCGACAGCCAAGGCCTTGCGCATTCGTCGCCATCATTCGACGAACAGACTTGCTCGACCGCTTCCAGGCAATCGCAATTCGCTGAATGTGGCGTTATCGTCTCTGTCAGTCTCCCAGCTAATATCCGCTCTGCTCGGCACCGAAATGTACGTGACAGAGATTCACAACTCCTCCAGAAACGGCTACGATAGACGATGGGTTGACGTCGGCCGCTTCAAGCTGCGGCTGACGGACCAGAGCTCATATCACGAAGGAGGGAATCGTCATGCGTAGGCTGATTGTTTACGCCATCTTACTGGTTATTGTTGGCCTGTACGTCCAAGTGAGTGCTTCGGCCGAGGAAGAGGGACGCATCGTTTGGGCATCGAGTTGTGCAGGGGACGGGCGCCTTAATCTGTGGACGATCCGCCCGGATGGCACGGGCAAGGCGCAGGTAACAAGAGATTTCGGTCAGGCTCTATATCCATCGATCTCTCCCGATGGGGCGCTGATCGCGTTTTCATCTATGGACACAGGTGTGTGGTACGTTTATCTCGTCGGCGTGGACGGAACGGGGCTGAGGAAGTTCACTGATTTCAGTAGCGCAGTACCTCATTGGTCTCCGGATGGGGCAAGCCTGATCTTCAACTCCGATCATGACGATGAGCCTAAGGACACGCCCGACCTCTGGG
>CAZBSW010000234.1:0-3943 GCA_964494835.1 uncultured Thermotogae bacterium | reverse complement strand
CACTACCGCCCCGTTTCCGTTTCGAAACGCCCGGGCTACATCCTCTCCCCTCCCTCCTTGTGCACCGTACCCCGGAACGAGGAGAGAGAGAGAGGGAAACTCCTCACGCACCTTAGCCAACTCCTGGGGATGAGGCGCTCCCACCACCCCTCCCAAGGCGCTGTACCCGCAGCGACCCAGGTACGCTTGCCCCCACCTATCGACCTGGCGCGCAACGTGAAGGAAGAGCGGAACCTCGGGAGAAGGCAGCTCTTGAAAATCACGTGCCGATGGATTCGACGTTCTGATCAAGACAAAGATTCCCTTATCGCATCGCTCCACATACGGCATGTAAGAGCGAACCGCATCGTAGCCCATGTACGGGTTGACAGTGATCATGTCCACCTCGAACTCTCCCTCCAGGTGAGCGCGGGCATACATTTCACCCGTGGCAGCGATATCGCCTCGTTTGACGTCCCCGATCACGAATGCCCCTTTGTCCCGCGCGTAGGCGACAGTGTCGCGGTAACAGGCGAGCCCGTCCACTCCCAGTGCCTCGTAATGGGCGATCTGCACCTTGAAACAGGCTGCGACGTCCAGGGTGGCGTCGATGACCTCTCGATTGAAGGCGAACACAGCCTGAGGCAGGGAAAGGGATACGGTGAGGAAACCGGGAAGAATCTGCGGCGACGTATCGAGCCCCACACACACCGGACCCTTCTCTTCCACCGCGTCAAACAACCGATCGATAATCATCGAAGTCCCTCCCGCATACCTTGTCGTCTATGTAGACGACCTCTCCCCGATGTACGGTTGCCCACACCCGACCGTGGAGAGACGCACCGAGGATAGGAGTGTTCTTCCCCCGCGACAGCAGCCACTCCTCGGTCACGGTGAACTCTTCGTCCTCTTCGATCAGTACTACATCGCCATCGTACCCAATGTCCAATACGCCTTTGTTCACCCCGAGCAGACGGGCGGGGCGCATCGCCATCGCACGCACGAGCGCGGTCAATCCGAGCCGTCCGGGCCTAACCAAACGTGAGTAGAGGAGAGAAAACGCCGTCTCAATCCCAGATATCCCCGGTGCACCCGCCTTCTTGTCTGTGTACGTGTGTGGGGCGTGGTCAGTGGCTACAACGTCGATCAGCCCTGCAGCAAGCGCCGCGGTGAGCCGTTCCTGTATCTGAGGGTCAACGAGCGGTGGATTGACGATGTAGTCATGTCTGCGATCGAGACACAGGTGATGCGGGGTCACTTCACATGTCACTCTCACCCCTTCCTGTTTTGCCGCCTTGATCAGCTCCACCGATCCAGGTGTGCTCACGTGAGCGATGTGAAGCGCGCAGTCACCGCGGCGGGAGAGGTATAAGTCGCGATTTACCATCAGCTCCTCGGCAATACCGCAATCTTCGATACCGCGATACTCGCAATGGGTGAAGAGCGGACGGTTAACGGCAGCGGCCTGTCGACAGGCTCGCAGCATGACCTCCGGTCGCTGTACCCCGTTGCCATCATCGGAGAACGCCCATACAAGAGGAGCCAATCCCTCCATGTCACTCAATTCATCCCCCTCCAGACCTCGGGTGATGGCCCCTACAGGAAAGACCTCAATAAGACCTTCCCCTTTGGCCTTCGCATACATATAGGCGGCGACCTCTGGCCGATCGCACACCGGATCAGTGTTCGCCATTAGCGAGACCGCGGTGTATCCGCCCTTGACCGCCGCTGCGCTCCCTGAGCCAATGTCCTCTTTCTCCGGGTAGCCGGGATCGCGGAAATGAGCGTGCATGTCGACAAATGCCGGTAACAAAGTGCGGCCATTACCCTCGAGAACGGGAACACCGTTCACTGCCAAACAAACACCGATTGAATGGATCAAGCCATCTCGGATATAGAGGTCTCCCCGGCAGATTCCGGCCGTATCGACCAGCTTGACGTCCCTGATTAGGAGATCAGCTCTCACACCCTTATCCGCTCGCTGCAGTAAGAACACTCATACTCCTTGGTCTTCGGATCGACGAGGGTGAAGACGGAGACCGCCTGTCGTTCCGCTGCAGTGATGCACCGAGGGTTCTTGCACTCAATCAAGCCCACAACCTTCTCTGGCAGGCCGGGACTGACTTTACGCGTAACTTTTCCCGCTTCAATGTAATTGACCGTGGCGTTGGGGGCAAGCAGGCTGAGCATGGTCAGATCGAGGTCCAGCGTGTCGGAGATCTTGATTATGTCCTTACGTCCCAACTTGCTGCTCGCTACATTCATTAAGAGAGCAACCGGATATCCCGCGTCGCGCAACCCCAACCGGTCAAACACCTTGAGTCCTCGACCCGGAAGGATATGGTCGAGCACGATTCCCGCTGTTATACGGTCCACTCTGAGCATCTATTCCTCCTCCCCGAGTAAGCGGATGATCAGCGCCATCCGCACGAACATCCCCAAACGCGTCTGCTGGAAATAGACAGCCCGTTCGTCTGTGTCCACCGCATAATCAACCTCGGTAACGCGGGGCAATGGGTGCATAACGATCATATCATCGGTGGCCATTTTCATCTTATCCACCGTGAGGATGTAGGTATCTCGCAACTTGATGTAATCCTCTTCGTTGAAGAAGCGTTCCTTTTGGATGCGCGTCATGTAGAGTACATCGGCTGCGACCAGGCCATCTTCCATGCGGACTGTCTCTTCCACCTTCACTTCCGGGCTCAGATCCTCCATCTCCTGCCTTATCTGTACAGGGAGGCGCAGCTCCGGAGGAGAGATGAGAATGAATCGCGTGTTGGGGTAGCGAGCGAGCGCTCTGGCGAGTGAATGCACAGTACGGCCATAGCGCAGGTCGCCGCAAAAGGCCACCGTGAGCCCATCGAGCCGGTGCTTTAACCGATGGATCGTAAACAGGTCGGTCAACGTCTGAGTGGGATGCTCACGCGCGCCATCTCCGCCGTTAATCAACGGCACAGGTGCGTATGCCGCGGCCAACCGCGCCGCCCCTTCCTTGGGATGACGAAGCACGATCAAATCCGCATAGCCTCCTACGGTACGTACCGTATCGCCTAAACTCTCCCCCTTAGCCACTGAACTGCTCGCCGCACTAGCTACACTGATCACCTGCCCCCCCAGTCGCAGCATCGCCGCTTCAAACGACAGGCGGGTGCGGGTGCTCGCTTCGTAGAACAGAGAGGCCATCAGCCGACCGGCACAACGACCGGCGTAATCGGCCGGAGAACTGATGATTCGCTCCGCAAGAGAGAAAAGGTCGCTGTACTCTTCCGGAGAGAGCTCGAGAGAATCGATAAAGTGGTTGATATTCACCCCAACCCCCTTGGCCTTTTGCTTGGATTATAAACGAGACGATGCATGGGACAAGAAATAGAGTTGCCCCATACAAGATGAGCGTAAAGCAAGGGGATTACTCTCGTTCGTGGGAAGCGGAGAGAGCACCGGTGACGCAATCGCGCGTGTCGAAATTCGTGAGGCCTGATCGTGATGACGCCAGACACATGCCTGTCTGGCGGTATGTGAGATAAGCACGATTCGCATCACTGACCTGAAGGTATTGCTCGCTCTGTGCAATGTATCGAGGTGCATGGGAATCTCATGGATCGAGACCTACAGTCGGATCGAGCACACCTTATCAACCTATCGCCTCACGTGCCCATGCCTGTCCCTTGATGAGAAAAGAGGGTAGCGCTGCTTCCGTCTGCATCTATGTTCTGGCACACGAATAGCTTGTTGACTATCATTGTGGCAAGCCGCAGATTGGCATCATCTGCGTCTGACCGGGAGGGATTGCTGTGCGGCACTTTCTGATCGATACCGATACCGCGTCGGATGACGCAGTGGCGTTGGTAATGGCGCTCAATCACGCTGATGTGCAGGTAGAGGCGATCACAATCGTGGCGGGAAATGTACCGCTTGAGATGGGAGTCAAAAAGTCACTGTACACGGTCGAGCAGTGCAAGAG
>CAZBSW010000233.1:0-3950 GCA_964494835.1 uncultured Thermotogae bacterium | reverse complement strand
TGTTCGATGCTGACTACACCTCGGCGATCAAACAACCAGGCAACGCTCCCCGCTGCTGCCATGTTTCCCCCGTGCTTGCTGAAGATATGACGGATCGATGCAGCCGCGCGGTTGCGGTTGTCGGTGACGATACGCAGCAACACCGCCACTCCCTCCGGAGCGTAGCCTTCATACGTGATCTCCTCGTAGTTTACACCGTCGACTCCGCCAGTCGCTCGCTTGATTGCGCGCTCGATGTTGTCCTTTGGCAGATTAGCAGCACGAGCGCGCTCCAATGCCTGCGCCAGCCCCGGGTTGTTCCCGGGATCTGGATCACCGTTGCGTGCCTGCAGTGTTATTTCCTTGATCAGCTTGGCGAAGATGTTGGAACGTTTCTTGTCCTGACGTTCCTTACGATACTTGACATTTGCCCACTTGGAGTGTCCTGACATCCCTCAATCCCCCGTTTCTCTCGCAATTATCCTGATCATCATAGCATCCCCCGGCCTTGTTGTGCAAGTTCAACCGGTTGGGGAGGCTCGTTGAGACTGGAACGGGCTTCTCTTAGAGAAATCAGGAAGGTAGGTGTTCTCGCTTTCCATCCTCTGAATCCAGCCGTTGCTCAGGTTGAGTCCGTGCATCTCCTCAATAACCCGTTCATATTCACTCGGGTGCAATGCTCGTCCGAGCTGCGGGTGATCTTTCACTGCCGCTGTTGGGTGATACTGCGACATCACCGATACGTGCATTTCGGGCGAGATCTCGCGCGCGATAAAACGCAGGCACGCGATGCTGTTCTCGATCTCTCCCGGGAGGACGAGGTGGCGGACTATCACTCCCCTGCGCGCAAGGCCACTGTGGTCTAGTTCCAGTTGTGCTCCCTTCTGGCGGTACATCTCAGCAATGGCGTGCCTCGCTACATATGGGTAGTCGGGCGCGCGGGAGTAGCGGCCGGCGAGTGAGGGATCCATGTACTTCATGTCCGGCAGATATGTGTCGATCATCTCAGAGAGGGAAGCGATTGTCTCTACCTTGTCGTAGGCGTTTGTGTTCATAACGAACGTCGGATTGAATCCGTCGGCCCTGATGGCGTTGATGATCGACTTCATCTGGGGGATGACATGTGAAGGCGAGACAAAACCCACGATCGTGATCCCGCCCTCAAGTATCTCTTCAATCCGGGTTACGATCGCTGAAAGCGAGAGTCGAGCCCCAAGAACGTTGCCTTTGTTTCTGCTTATCTGATCATTCTGGCAGTAGATACATTGCATGTTGCAGCGGGTGAAGAAAACGTTCCACATCCCCCGGCTTCCGCTCAGCACCGGTTCCTCCCCGGTGTGGATGCAGATCGAGGCGATGTGATAATCCGACCCACTATTGCAGAAGCCCTTCTCACCGGCGGTCCTGTCAACGTGGCATTCACGGGGACAGAGAGTGCAGTCTCCGAGCTCGGGGAAGACAGAGGCGCGTTCCGCTTGGTCGGTCTTACCTGTTGCAGGCATGGTCTTGTAGTAGAGTTTCCGCGCGCTGCAACGATAGGTGGTTGTACAAAGGCCAGGTTGCTGCAGTTCCCGGGTCACCGGCAAGATTGATGCACTCGTTCAATTCACGACAGAAACGATCCCAGTCCTGCGCCGGCATGGCGACGTATTCAGCATCATCCACGTAATTCTCCAGGTAAGTGGAATCGAGTGCGATCGCTTCAGCGAATGCTGCGCGTGCCTGTTGTGGATCGCCGCCGAGGAACGACGGAACCTGGGCCAGGAATGAGCCAAGTGCGCGCCATGGCCCGCCGCCCAAATAGGCGGCGTCAAGGGCGATTGCGCGTTCGAACGATGCCTGTACATCCTTCATCCCGCCGGAAATTGCGGTGAGAAAATGGAAGTTCAGGTATCGACCGAGATTGTTCCCATACCAGAATATTGCTTTCACATCGCTTGCCGATTGTAGTGCCGCACGAAAGCTGTCCTTCTCAGTCTCGACAAAGACCGGATCGAGGCGCAGACTAGCGAGGGCATAGTCTTTACCCTTACTGTATGCCGTCTCCTGCTCATCCCGATCGGATAGATAAGCCATGCCAAGCTCGAAGTATCCTTGTGACAGCCGGTTGAGGATATGCGACTTCGTCTGTATCGATCGAGCGGGGATGGAGGCAAGCGCGGATTCATAATCTTCCAAGGCTTGCTGCAACCGCCCCTGATACTCCTCAAAAGAGAACGTCCCGTTCCATCGTGCGAAAGCAGCATCAGCGCGTGCGATCAGTTCGGCGGATTGGTATTGGGCCGTTTGGGAAAACGCTGGGGCAGACAGTAAGAGCATGCACCCAAATGCGACGCACGGTTTCAGCATTGCCCGTATACCTCCTCCCCGCTCGTATCTATACGAATTTGTATCCTACATGTCAACACTGGGCGGTTGTCATTTGCAAATACGCGACTGTCTCGACATAGTGATGGTTATACAAAGGGGGAAGGAGGTACCGATGGCGGTGAAAACGAGACTTCGTTTGTTGGCGATCGTGGGACTGGCAGTGCCGCTTGTCCTGTTAAGTGGTTGTTTCTTCAACATCTTCCAGACTGCACGCACCGTCGGCCAGGGAAACGTAGCGCTGACGCTCGGTTCCGGTCTGCTGAACATTACAATCGGAGAGGATACCAGTTGGGTGTTCACTCCGCAGGGGATGCTCACGGTCGGTCTCGCCGATAGCGTGGATCTGAGCGTGCGTAGCGGAGCGATGATCGGAGCTTCCGGAGAGCCGTCGTTCTTGGGGGTGGTGGGAGACATAAAGGTAGCGCTCATCCAGTTGCCCGACTCCCTCTCGTTCGCGCTTGGGATCGGAGGGGGCTATAGCCCGGGACTCCTTGGTTGGGGCGTGGAGGCGTCAGTATACCTTGACAGTAATCTCCGATTTCTGCCGATCTACTTCGTCTATCGCCCGTTCATGCCTCTCAATACCGGGGAGTACGTGGTTCAGAACCAGATTGCAGGCGGACTGCACCTTATGTTGTCTCCGAATGCGCGCATCCTGATTGAACTGGATTCGTGGGCAGGAGTGCTGAGCTTCGGGATCTGTCTCAGCATACTTTTCTAGCGGCGTCGTTGATAGCAGCAACCACCCGCAGATCGGCTGCAGAAAACGGATAGCGGCCGAGTTCCGCGACTGTTGCCCATCGCCAGTCGGCGCAGGCAAGGCACTGCGGTACGTCGCCGCTATGGCGGCAGTGGAATACGTGTAGGGTGATTCGATACGCAGGGTATGTCTGTTCAACGATGATGAACCGCTCTCCCACAATCGGCGCTATGGCGAGCTCTTCCTCTAATTCACGGGCGAGACACGTGCGCAGTGACTCACCTTCCTTTCTCTTCCCTCCGGGAAACTCCCACAGCCCGCCGGATTCATCGGCCGGTCGGCGTTGCGTGATCAGAATCCTTGCCCCCGCTGAAAACGCAGAGCGATCCCACACCAGCGCTGCGGTCACTTCGTGATGTGGGATCTCTTTTCGCGCGTTCACCGATCAACCGCCTTGGCCGCGCGTGAGCGCACGCATGAGGTCTCCTATGAGACTGATATCCTCTACATTTAGGATCGTTTCCGCTGCCTGATTGATCTGGGCGGCGGTGAGCGCCTTTCCCGCGTTTGCGCTAAATTTGTCGAAAAGCTCCTCATCTGAAAGCGGGCGCTCTGCTTGTCCCTTGGCGAAGTCTTCCTGACGGGTGTAGGTGCTTCCTTCCTCTGTCATGATGGTGACGATCGCACGCTTCACTCTGGGAAAAAGAGAGTCGATCTCTGGATCGGAGACGACCTTGATCTTGGGGAGTAGTTTTCGGACGGTCGCGTCCTTGAGAGCGTCTTCCTCGAAATCCGACGGAAGTACATTTCCCTTAGCAATGGCGACCGCGATACAGTACGGCAGCGAATGATCAGCCGTCTCTTTGGTTGTCGGCCGATACTTGCTTTCATCGGACAGGAT
>CAZBSW010000232.1:0-4008 GCA_964494835.1 uncultured Thermotogae bacterium | reverse complement strand
AAATGCTCAATACTCGTGAGACTGGATTCATGTTGGTTGAAACCAGCCTTGTCATGCTGATGACGCCGGGGCTGGCGTTTTTCTATGGAGGCCTTGTCGGACGTAAGAACGTGCTTGCTATCATGGTCCAGAGCTTCGTCTCCATGGGATGGACAACTGTACTCTGGTTCGCAGTTGGATACTCGTTGTGCTTCTCCGGGGACGTAGGTGGTATCATCGGCAATCTTCACAACGCATTCCTGCACGGCGTGACGCCGTCGAGCGTCCTGTCGGCGACCAACGGGCTACCGCTCTTCGTCTTCATCGCCTATCAGATGATGTTTGCCGTCATCACGCCAGCACTGATCACGGGCGCGTTTGCCAACCGCGTCCGCTTCGGCCCCTACCTTGCGTTCCTAACCGCGTGGCTCTTGTTCGTCTATTTCCCAATCGTCCACATGATCTGGGGCGGCGGCTTACTTCAGCAATGGGGAGTCCTCGACTTCGCAGGAGGGATAGTGGTACACGCGATCGCGGGTATGGCTGCGTTGGCCTCGGTCTTCTTCGTCGGCCGGCGCCGGTTTACAGAAAGGGGACCTCACAGCATACCTCTCGTGGCGCTGGGAACCGGTCTGTTGTGGTTCGGCTGGTATGGATTCAATGCGGGCAGTGAGCTGACCGTGGATCACGTCACCGCGATGGCGTTCCTCAACACCGATGTTGCGGCCTCGTTCGCCGCGATCACCTGGCTGATCCTCGCCTGGATCATAGAGAAGAAACCGAAGTTCGTCGGACTCCTGACCGGGTCGATCGCCGGACTCGCCGCGATCACGCCGGCAGCGGGCTATGTCTCGACGACGACAGCCGCGGTGATCGGTGTGGCAGCGAGCGTCGTCTGCTATCTCGCGATCAGGCTCAAGAACCGGCTCCATTGGGATGACGCCCTCGATGTGTGGGGCGTACACGGCGTCGGCGGGACGCTCGGGGTCTTCGCGCTCGGACTCGCCGCTACCACAGCTGTGAATGCCAACGGCGCGAACGGACTATTTGCGGGAAACGCTTCCTTCTTCCTCAAAGAGATCGTTGCCGTCGTCCTGTGCAGCACTTACGCGTTCCTGTTCTCATACGCGGTCCTTTGGGTGATCAACCGGTTCGTGCCGGTCAAGGTATCCTCCCACGAAGAGGAAGCGGGTCTGGATGAGTCGATCCTAGGAGAGGCTGCGTACGTCGAGAACTAGCCGCGGGAGGCAATTCTGACGGATAGGCAGAACCGGAGCCCAAGACTTCCAATTAAGCAGAGAAGTTCCTCTTAGAGATAAACAAGCAGGGTCGAGGAACCAGTTGTTTCTCCTGAGCGTCTTCCTCGCCCCTGCGAGTTTCTCGGGATTACACCGGTGTGGGGAAGAGGAGAAGACGATAGTTGGGTTCGATCTATCCAGGGATGAAGCGGCCGCATTCCTCAACGCCGTGGCCTCGCATGGGCAACGCCGATCTCGGACATCCTTCGCATGTCGGACGAGGAACACGCCGGTCTCAAAGCAGCACCCGGCCATCCCGGTCGGCTGCGACATGAGGTGTTCGACATGCTGTTCTTATTGTTCGAGCTGGCGGCAAGGGAGAACATCGATCTCGACGAGGAATGTGCCCGCAGCCGGGAAAGGAAGCGAAAGTACACTGACAAGTGAACCATTTCCAAAAGCGCCGGGAGATTACCGCTTGTGCTGCCGCGCAACAACGCATACGGGTTGCTTCTATAATGGAGAGTAAAATGGAAATCCGTCGCGCAATTCCAGATGACGCCGCAGCGCTTGCCAGAGTCCATATCGAATCCTGGCGCTCCGCTTACCGCGGGCTGGTGCCCGATTCGCATCTTGCAAACCTGGATTATGAGCGACGAGCACTGCGCTTTCGAGATTCGCTCGCACGAAATGCCGAAGGAACATACCTTGTCGAAGAAGATAGAGCGGTCGCCGGCTTTCTCACGCTCGGAGCATGTCGAGATTCAGATCTCAGCCACGAGACAACCGGTGAGATCTGGGGCATCTATCTTGCGCCAGCACATTGGCGTAAGGGAATAGGCACTTCACTTTGCCGGTTTGGTGAACAGCTCCTCAAGACACGCGGCTATCGGTCTGCAATGCTCTGGGTATTCTCCAAGAACGATCGGGCGAGGCGGTTCTACGAGGCGATGGGATACGAGCCTGACGGTGCCACGAAGCTGCTAAGTCTGGGGTTGCCGTTGGAGGCGGTTCGCTATTGGAGGAGATTGACGGATGTCGAACCACGCCATCGACACAACGAAACACCGTGCAACGCGGACAAGGACTCCTCCTTTGTCTGATAGATAGAGTACACCAAGGCTTGCAAACTCGGTTTGCTTTCCCCGTGCGACACCGCACACTATGAAAGAGAACCGGGAGCGGCTGCAGTTAGATGCGAGAAGGACCACCGTATGAGGAGGTAGTCATGGTGAATGAGATTATTCTCTATGTCGCTGCATTTCTTTCCTTCGCCTGGGGAACGGCGCATCTGTTCCCAACCAAGTCGGTAGTTCATGGATTCGGCGAGATCTCCCAGGACAACAAGCGCATCATCATGATGGAATGGGTTGTGGAGGGGATAAGTCTCATCTTCATCGGAGTCCTCGTGGCGGCAGTGACATGGATCGATCGAACAGGCACGGTCTCGCGTGCAATCTACTGGATCTCGTTCGCTGAATTGAACACACTGTCCATCGTGTCACTGTTTACAGGTTTCAAGGTAGGCTTCTTGCCGTTCAAGTTATGCCCGGTGATGTTCACGGGTTCTTCGATTCTTATCGCGGTGGGTATTCTGTTGTGATACCTCTGGTAGCATACTTACGGCAGAAAAGGGTCCGTTATGACGAGCAATAGAATAAGGCGCGCGATCTTTCTGGCAGCGTTTGCGGTCTGTGTTGCGATTTCGGCTATCGCGTCAAGCGGTCTAATCCTACGAGCCGATCTAACAGGGAGGGTAATCTTCGGCACCGTGTGGGCTTCCTTGGGAGGAGTATGGCTTGGAAGTTACTTCGGAGCCTTCTTCGGTCGAGGTAATGGTTCACCAAACGATGACAGCGCAACTTAGCAAACCACTGCCGCAGGCCGCTCACTTGCTCTTGCCCGCGTGACCCTTGTGAAAGGAAAGACACGTGCGAACAGAACTCGAGGTAATCAGGGCGCTCACCGCCTGGGCTGAGCGATCAGACAACATCCGCGCGCTACGACTCACCGGCTCCCGCGTGGATCCATCAACAATTGCAGATGACCTCTCCGACTACGATGTTGAGGTGTTCGTGCGTGAGAGGACGCCATTCGTTGATGATGAGTCGTGGATAACGGATTTTGGACCTATCATGGTGCGTTGGCCGTGCCATCCTTCTCCTACGCTCAGCGATGACTGGACAACGCAATTGGTACTCTATCGCGACGGTGTGCGCATCGACTTTCAAATCACCGACCGGCATCCGGAACTGATGCGGTCGCTCGGCGGCGCCTATCGACTGCTTGTGGATAAGGACGGCGCATTCGAAGATATCACGCAAGATGATGCCTCGTCCTTCGCCATCTCCGCACCGGATGAGGAAGCCTACGCATCGCGCGTGAACGCGTTTTGGTGGGACATCATATATGTCCCCAAGGCGCTGTGTCGTAACGAACTGAACTACGCGAAATACATGCTTGATGGGACGATCCGCTTCGACAAGCTGCAGCCGCTCATCGAGTGGTACATCGGGACGACCGTCGGATGGGGTGTTTCTGCCGGGATGCGCGGCCGCTGGTTTCGTCGTTACCTACCCTCACCGCTCTGGCAACAATACGAACAAACCTTCGCTGGATCTGATATCGATGACAACTGGCGCGCGCTGTTCGCCACGATCGCTTTCGCTCGCAGTATCGCAATCGCTGTGGCGCAGGCCCTGGCATTCGACTATCCTCACGAGACCGATGCGAGTGTGACCACGTACATCAACGACCTGTACCGTCGACATAAGATTACATTATCGGATAA
>CAZBSW010000231.1:0-4010 GCA_964494835.1 uncultured Thermotogae bacterium | reverse complement strand
GGCGATGGCGGAGCAGGAGCTGAATGGGCTTGTTCTCAGTAAAGGAACGAACCTCATCTACGCGACTGGCTACCGAACAGGGCTCTACGGGACGGAGTTCCGCCCGTTTATGTGTGTTGTTCCGCAACAGGGAAGCCCAACACTGGTGGTCCCGCTTCTCGAAGTCGGCGGCGCCGTGGGGACAGCGTGGTTCGATGACATCAGGGCATGGGGCAGCACGCCGGGCAGCCTTCAGAAACTTGGCTTGAAGAGCCATGGAGATGATCCGATCTCAGTTACAAGAGCCGTTGTTGAGGAGAAAGGGCTGTCGCGGGGGAGGATAGGGATCGAGATGGGGGTTGGTCAGCGGCTCGGGATGACGCTCGCGCAGTACACGGATCTCAGGCAAGCGTTGCCGAACGCGGAATTCGTCGATGGTTCGATGGTGATGTGGGCGGCGCGGAAGGTGAAGTCAGCCCGGGAGATGGAGTTGATTCAGGAGGCCTGTCGAATCACCGATGTTGCTTTTCTCACGGCGCTCGACAGTGTCCGTGAGGGGGTTAGCGAGAGGGAGCTCGGCCGCGTCGTCGGGCGAACCATGATGGACGAGGGTGCCGACCGTCCCGAGTTTGTTGTCGTCACGACCGGGAAAGATCGATATCGGATGATGAATCCCTATCCGACTGATGTGAAGGCGCGCAAGGGAGATGTCGTCCTGTTTGACATCGGCGCCTCCTACGATGCCTACTGCTCCGATCTGACACGGATCGTGTTTGTTGGCGAACCGTCTCACCGGCAGCGGGAGTTCTACGAGGCGGAGACGAAGATCTACGAAGCCGGCGTCCAGGCAGCGAAGCCGGGGGTCAAGGTCTCCGAGGTGGATCAAGCGGTCTTCGCCAAGGGCAAGGAGATCGGCTTCACAGACTACATGCTGCATCGTACCGGGCACAGCCTGGCACTCGATGTCCACGAACTTCCGTCCGTCGCCCCGGGTGATGACACCGTTCTCGATGTCGGAACCGTAATCACGATCGAACCGGGCCTCTACGATTATGAGGTCGGTGGGTTCAGGATCGAGAACACTGGTGGAGTGACTGAAAGTGGGTTCGAGGTCTTTACGAAGTGCACCTACGTGCTCGACGAGATCATCAAGTAGGGACCGGTGCGATCCCGAGGAGGCCACGTGACCAAGCGGCTTGCGGCAACGATGAACAGTGTGAAAGGATACTGCGCCGCGGAGCACAAGCCAGGAGACAGAACCAGCATTGGTGGTTCTGATGGTCTATCGATAGACGGCTATATCTGCCCAACAGCGATGTACCCGATGCTCTGCGCCCTGAAACACGGGACGACGATCGCCGACGGGTCGTGTCTGGAGGTTTTCCGCCAAGTTGCGGCCAACGTCGCGACCTTTCAGGTGAAATCACTGGAGAACTAATCGGTGGCGGATAAGGCAAACGACCGGTGTTTTATCTCTTGCGGGCAAAGGAGGTGGTGTGACGTAAAGCAGTGACTCTTAGACAGACCTACGCTGTTGATGACAGGTGATTCGGTCGAAACGAGGAGGTGTTGTTTGTGAAAAGGAATTGGTTTCATTGTATCTGTGTTGTTGTTCTTAGTTTGATGTTGTTCGGTATGGGGGCCGTGGCAGCGGAGCACTCCCCCGATCCGGGTGGATTGCTGCCAACGATCCATATTCTCACACCGAGTCCGAACTGGGATCCGGCTAGATTCGAGATTGGAATGAAACTGGCCGAAGACTGGGGCAAGCTAGGGATCGACGCTGTCGTTGATCCGGTGGATTACCCGGCGGGAGCGACTCGGATCACCAAGCTGCCGTTCGATGAGGACGCTCACATCGGCTGGTCGTTCTCTCCACGTCCGGAGCGAATCGACCCATCAATCATGCTTGGGGATCGGTTACACAGCGCGTACATGAATACGAGCAACTATATGGGGTACTCCAACCCGGAGTACGATGAGCTCCTCGATCTTCAGAACGCTGAAATGGATCGCGATCAGCGCCGCTTGATGGTTTTTGAACTGCAGCAGACGCTGTACTATGATCTCCCGGTGATTCCGCTGTACTTCCTGAACGTCCCGCTAATACACAGCACCAAGTGGTTTGAGAATTGGACGGTTTCGTGGGCAGTCCCCTCTCTCAACGTATGGAACTTCATCAACCTGGTCCCGAAGGACAGCTCACACACGGTTGTGAAGGTTGGGAAGCTCGAGGGAGGAATCGGCTCTTCGAATCCCTTAAACTGGGCTGGCGGACAAAGCACTGAACTGATGCGCCTCGTCTACGACACGCTGATGCGGGTTGGAAACGACGGAGTGCCTGTCCCATCGGCGGCGGAGAGCATCGAAGTCGCTACCCCGACGAACCTCATAGTACATCTGCGCCCCGGGATGAAGTTCCATGACGGGGAGCCGGTGACAGCGCAAGACGTCAAGTTCAGCTATGAGCTAATAAAGAAATACGTCGTCCCAGAGGAAACGCCACACACGAGAATCATAACGAACATCGAAGTGGTTGACGACCTGACGCTCAGCCTCACGCTGGAGCACCCATCGCCTTCAATCTTCCAGAACGCTTTCTGCATCGTTCACATCCTTCCGGAACACATCTGGGCCGATGTCGTGGCGCAGGTCGAGGCTGGCAAGTTGGCCACCCCATTAGACTGGGCGAATGAACATCCAATCGGGAGCGGCCCGTTCAAGTGGGGTGATCGGATCCCGGACCAGCAGATACTGCTCATACACAACGAGGACTACTACTTCGGCCCGCCGCAGGTCGATATCCTGGAAATCATCTTTGCCAATGATGATGCGCAATGGACGGCCTTGAAGTTGGGCGAGATCGATTGTACCCATGAGGAACTTGGGCCGCTTCAGGCGGAGGAAGCCAAAGGGGTGGATTATCTGGTGGTCGACGTCGTTCCAGGGTACGGAACCTACTACCTCGGACTCCAGCAGCGCTGGCCGCCGTTCAACGACCGGATGCTTCGTCTCGCCCTGGCACACGCGATCGACTACGACTTCATTGTCGACGTCGTCTGGAAGGGCTGGGCCACGGCAGATGGTGCGTTCATCGCGCCGGGTAACGAGTACTGGCACAACCCGAATCTACCGGTGCGAGAGTACGATCTGGATCTGGCGCGCAAGATCTTGGGCGCCGCTGGGTATACGTGGGATTCGTCGGGACGCTTGCACTATCCCGTGGAACAGTAGGATACTAAGGAAGAGGAAGCTCATTGGACTTTTGTGATTAGGAGTGTTGAGCCTGCTGCGCGGTGGTTTGCGCCGGGCGGCAGGCTCGTTCATAAACTATGATCGCATACGTGATTCGGAAGCTACTATCCAGTTTGATCACGGTTTTCATCATCATTAGTATCTGTTTCGGCATCTTTCAGCTGCTGCCGGGGGACCCCAGTGTGGTGATGCTATCACCCAACGTTCCTGCGGATGTCAGGGCGCAAATTGCGAAGCTGTACGGGTTCGATCAGCCGATTGGCACGCGATACGTGAAGTACATCTGGAACATCCTGCACGGCTACTGGGGGACATCATTCGTGGGGAAGCGTCCGGTCGCCCAGTTGCTGATGCCAAAGCTGTTGAACACTCTCATCCTTGCCGCGGTCACGTTTGTGTTGGTTTACTCACTTGCCTTCTGCCTGACGTTTCTCATCGTGTGGAAAATGGGTACGTGGGTCGAGTCCGCACTCCTCGCTTTCGTCCTGGGTTTGCGGTCTCTGCCGATGTTTTGGACGGGGATCCTGGCCATTATGTTCTTTTCATTCCAGCTTGGCTGGTTTCCGCATTTTGGGATCTTGACGCCGGGCAAGTTTCCTAAGGGATTTGTGGACACGTACTTAAACGTTGACTTCCTACGTCATCTAGTCATGCCAACCTTGGTACTATGCGGGTACTTTCTGAGCTACCCGACGCTTCTCATGTGCTCGGCGATGAGGAAGGTCCTGACGCGGGACTACTTGAGGACGGCGCGGGCCAAGGGATTATCTGAGGGC
>CAZBSW010000230.1:0-4024 GCA_964494835.1 uncultured Thermotogae bacterium | reverse complement strand
ACAGCGAGGCGCATTTGCTGCAATGTGGGGGCATCGATGACGGGGGTAAGGTCGATATCGTCCGTCTTGCGTGCTCGTCGACGACGTAGTATTTCCACCTCTCCATCACTGTCTGGATAGCCTACCGAGAGACGGATCATGAATCTGTCAAGCTGTGCTTCGGGGAGCGGGAATGTCCCTTCGTATTCAATTGGGTTTTGTGTGGCGATGACGATGAACGGTACGGGAAGGCAATGGGTATCGCCGTCTATTGTGACCTGCGCCTCTTGCATCGCCTCCAGTAACGCCGATTGCGTCTTCGGCGTGGCACGGTTGATCTCATCTGCCAGTATGATATTGGCGAATATAGGTCCGACCGTAAGTGTAAATACCTCTTTCTCCCGGTCGAAGATGTGTGAGCCCGTGATATCGCTCGGCAACAGGTCCGGTGTGAACTGGATTCGCTTGAATTCGAGGCCGAGGACTTGAGCAAAGCTGCGGGCGATCATCGTCTTTGCCAGTCCGGGATAGTCCTCAAACAGGATGTGGGCGCCGGCAAGGATACCGACCATAACTTGTCTCAGCACATTCTCTTTCCCAACGATCGCCTTTGCCACTTCATCGATAATCGCACGACTGTGCGTGCCTACCTCCGCAAGTTCCATCTAAACCCCCTGATAATATCGTTCGAAGAACGAAATCGTCTCTTTTAGCAATCGGTTGAAATCCTTTCCTCGCCTTATCCCGTAGTACTGGCGTCTGTACTTGAAGAAGCCGGGAATTGCTTCATTATCGCACCAGTCGAATGTTTCAAATCTTGCTCTTGCCGCCTTGAGGGAAAGGCCTTCACGTTTGGCGATCATGCGAATCGCCAAACCAACCAGTTCGGCTGTCATCCGTCTGCGTGCGAACGGGCGGCGATGGGTGTGGCTGATGATCGTGGTCAGTCGGTTCAACTCGCTTGTCGCTACGGTGGAGACAATGTTGGGGCTATGATCTTCCCTCTTTCGTGAAGAGAAGGTGCGCATGAACGTATTCATGAGGAGTATGCCACCCCCAAGGATGAACATAGCCCACAATACGGCCTGCGAAATGCGATGGAGGTACCAGCGGAAGAGATAGAAAGAGGAGACGAACGGCTCGACTACGTTGGAGCGGAATGAGTTTCTCAGTGGAAGCGCGAACGCAAGTGAAAGCCCGATCGCTATCAGCACGCCGCCTGCGATCACTATGACGGCCGCCTTGCGATTCATATTCTTCCCTCGTGCGCGTAGGTCAACTGGATCGATTCAAGGCATGCGACTGCCTCATCGACGAATCCCATTCCACTACGCCCCCCATATCGGACCGTCTCAAAGATCGCGGTGAGCCGGTCGACGTGCTCATCCTTCATCCCCCGGGATCGTAGGTGCGAAGCGAATTCACGCGGTGTGAAGTAAGAGAAGTTAGGAGTGCGTTCGGCGCGGCTCACGATCGCGCTCATCTCCTGATAACATCGGAGGATTGCTGCACGCGGGTCGTCTCCGTCGATGATCTGTTGCATGGCCTGCCCGGCTTGCTTACCGAGCTCGTTGAGGATCGTTTCCCTCATTGCACGGCGTCTACGTAATGCCGGGTAGATGTTCAGATAGAAAAGCAAGGCAAGGCCAGCGATGACGATAGATGAGACGGCAGCGATCAGGACTACAAGCCAGTTTGCTGCGGAAGGTGGGGGTACCTCAGGTCGCACGTCATCGTTCGAGACAGGGGATCCCAACCCCATGGAACTGGATTCCTGAGCCGTTTCCGGGCGCTCCGAGATGTTGATATGACTAATTGCAAACGCAGCAATCGAGAATAAGATCAGCGTTATCACCAGTTGTATGCGAAACCGGCGGGATATGATGAGGTAGAAAAGGATAATCGCCGCTCCCAGGATGAGCAGTGACTGGATGAGATACACGACCGCACGTGCTCCCCTGTTCGGGCTGGCAGGCTCAGATACGGAGGTTTGCTCTCCCAGATTGGCAAACGGATTAGGAAGGCGTTTGCCCGGTAGAGGGTGAAGGCCGTTTATACTGCCGATAAGGACTAACAGAACGGCAAACAAAGCAACAAGAACCACGATGAGAAAGATCCGCTGCCGGTTCGATCTGTTCATTTCCACGCACGCTCAATCTTGCATCCTCATACCATCAGCTGCAAGCGATGGAGATGTCGCCTTCTACTGCTTGAGAAAGCAGCCCACGTGCTAGTCTGTGCGCATCAAGCCTAGTTCGGCAAGCTGTGCGGCATCGACCGGCATCGGCGCATCGGTGAGCAGGCATGTTCCAGTGGTTGTCTTGGGAAAGGCGATGACGTCCCGCAGCGATTCCTCACCGGCGATTAGCATTACCAGGCGGTCTAGCCCCATGGCGAATCCTCCGTGTGGCGGCGTCCCGTACTCGAGCGCCTGCAGGAAGAATCCGAACCGTTCTTCCGCCTCTTGGGCTGAAATTCCAAGGAGCTTGAAAATCCTCTCCTGCAGCGCGCGCGAGTGTATTCGGATGCTACCGCTTCCCATCTCGACGCCGTTTAGGACCAGGTCGTAGGCGTTCGACAGAACACTGAGGGGCGACTCTTCGATCTTTGCAAGGTCTTCGGCCCGTGGAGATGTGAACGGGTGGTGTTCACTCGCAAGACGCCCGTGTTCATCGAGTCCGAACAGGGGAAAGTCCGTCACCCAGAGGAAGCTCCAGCCATCTTGCGCAAGCTCGTTCTGCTTTGCGATAGCAAGTCGCAGTTCGCCCAACGCCTTCTCGATCCCCTTTCCCGCCAGTATGAGGATGAGATCCCCTTTCTGTGCCCCGAACTCGTTTGTTATCAGTGTCATGATCTCCGCAGGGATGAACTTGGCAAGGGGAGATGAGATCTCATCTTTCACCTTTATGAACGAAAGGCCCTTCGCGCCGGCGCGGACGCCAATCTCCTGGAGGTTATCGATCTGTGAACGCGAGTAGCCGGCGCAACCGGGAGCGACAATGCCCGCCACCTTGCCACCATCAGCAACAGCATCGGTAAAGACATTGAAGCCGCTGTCCTTTGCGGTGGTGGAGACGTCGTGAATCTCCATACCCAGCCGGAGGTCTGGTTTGTCCGAACCGTAGCGGCCGAGCGCCTCGGCGTGCGTAATACGTGGAAACGGGATCGGTAGATCAATCGCCAGTGTTTCACGGAAGACTGCCTGCATGGCCCCCTCGAGAAGGGTCAAGATTTCGTCTTTGCCACACGGGAATGAGACCTCGAGGTCGAGCTGCGTGAACTCGGGCTGACGGTCGGCACGTAGATCCTCGTCGCGGAAACATTTCACAAGTTGGAAGTAGCGATCGACCCCTCCGATCATGAACAGTTGCTTGAACAATTGCGGTGACTGCGGTAAGGCATAGAATGAGCCGGGGAAGAATCGGCTGGGGACAAGAAAGTCGCGCGCCCCTTCCGGCGTGGACTTCGTGAGAACAGGGGTCTCGATCTCCAGGAACCTCTTCTCAGAGAAGTAATCCCTTATACAGCGAAATACTTGGTGGCGCAGTGCTAGATTCCGCTGCATCCGTTCACGGCGCAAGTCGACGTACCGATAGCGGAGTCGCGTCTCTTCGGTCGTATCGGAGCCGTCACCTTCAACGAGAAACGGTGGCGTGTGTGAGCGATTGAGGATCTCCACCTCGTCCACCCGTACCTCGATGTCGCCGGTAGCCATCTCCGGATTTATGTTCCCCTCACTGCGCGCGTGTACCGTTCCAACGACCGCGATGACGTCTTCACGATTGAGCGTATGCCCTGTGGCAAGCCGCGGATCGTCCCCGGGGAACAGGAGCTGAACTACGCCCGAGCTGTCGCGCAGATCAACGAATGTAAGGCTGCCCAAATCGCGGCGGCGCTTTACCCAACCGCATAGGGTCACTCGTCGGTCGATGTCTGTTGCCGACAGATGCGCGCAGTAATCACTTCTGTTCATGGGACGCTCCTTCGATAGATCGAGTATGAAGGAGTTTATATGGACTCACCCGCCGGGAGCAAAGGCATTTCC
>CAZBSW010000229.1:0-4036 GCA_964494835.1 uncultured Thermotogae bacterium | reverse complement strand
GGGAAGATTCCCTACCTCGAGATGGTCAAGCGGATGATGGTAGCGCATTCGGACATCGGAGGGCATCACTGATGTTAGCCAAGGGGAAGAGGAGGCTCAGAGCATGGAGATGACGGTCAGCATTCGAGTGAGCCGGTTCGATCCCACCACCGACGAAGCAAGTCACTATGACACCTATGAGATCCCTTTCGTGAATGGAATGAGTGTGATGGACGCCCTCGACTACATCTACGAGAACCTCGACGGCAGCCTCGCCTACTACGATCACGCGGCGTGCAACCAGGGAATCTGCAAGCGCTGCCTCATCCGGATCAACGGAGAGACGGGAATGATGTGTCAGACGCTTGTCACCGGTGCCGTCACCCTTGATCCATTGCCACGGTTCGACGTTATAAAGGATCTCGTGACGACAAAGGTAGGTGTGAACAATGCCTAGATCGAACCCGATCGGCAAAGCTGAATTCGAGCAACGAATCGACCAGACTCAGAGGGCAATGTCTGAGCGAGGGTTCGAGGGGCTCATCGCATTTTCCAGTTATCAGGAGCGGCAGGGGCACGTCGCCTACCTTACCAACCACTTTATCTCCTTTCCCAACGTGATGAGCCACGCCGGGTTTGGGCACGCGGCGCTTGTTCTGCCGGCGAAACAGCGGCCCGTTCTCGTCGCCCCGATGGGCTACGAACCCGAGAAGGTTCACGCGATTGCTTCGGCGAAGACTGGCTTCAATCTGATGGCCGATCTGCTCGCCGCGGTACGGGAGGCGGGGCTGGCGGAGGCGAAGCTCGCCATCGTCGGGACGGACGTTATCCCCGCGGAGTACTACGCCGCGCTCGGCGAGGGGCTGCCGCAGGCCGCCATCGAATCAGCCAACGATCTAATCGAGGTGCAGCGCGCGATCAAGAGCCCGGCTGAGATCGAAGCGCTCCGTGAGGCGGCTCATGTGGCCGACATCGGCCTCGCTGCGGGGATCGAAGCGGTGCGGCAGGGCGCGAACCAGTTCGACATTGAGCTCGCCGCACGGCGCGCCGCCCTCGCCGCCGGCGCTGACTTCATCCCACGGGTTCGTGTTGCTAGCGGCCGGTCGGTCACCACGCTCGGTTGGCCGATGGTGCGCGATCGGAAGCTGCAGCAGGGCGATCTGGTCTACCTCGACTTCATCGGATGGGTTAACGGATACGGTTTCGACAACTCGCGCGCAACGGTCGTTGGCAATCCGACTGACCAGCAGCGCGAGTACCTCGATCACATGGTCGAGGCGATCGAATGGATGATGGAGATTATCAAACCAAGCGTACCATTCGAGCTCTGCTACACAGAGTCGAGAGCGCGGACGATCATGCCGTTCGGCCACGGGATCGGACTTGACATCTGCGAGACCCCGTGGGTGACGCTCGGCCGTCCGGTAACGCTCGAACCGGGGATGGTCGTGTCGATCGAGCCGATCGTCATCGATCAAGAACTCGGCGGAATGAACATCGAGGACACGGCCCTTGTGACGGCGGACGGTGTCGAGGTCTTCAACCAATGTCCGAGGAGGTTCTGGTAGTGACGGAATGCAACGGAGTCCGGATCACCGACGGGCAGAAGATGGTTCCCCTAGAGGAAGCGGAGCACGAGGTCGCGCTGACCAGTCGCCGGATCGCCCTTCTCCACCTCGCTTTCGCTAAGACTCTGATCGCCGAGCTCGGCGAGAAGCGCGGAACGGAGCTAATCGTGAAGGCGATCAAGGCGTACGGGACGCGCGTTGGTGAGGAGGCGAAGGAGGCCGTTCTTGCGCAGGGGCTGGAAGTAACTCCAGAGAACTTCTCGGCCGGGGCAGCGCGGGGCCTGCCGAAGTTCGGGATGCACGCCCGGACAGAGGATGTTGACATAGATGGAGAGCGGAGGTTCCGCGCATTTGGGTGCGTTATGGGAAACGTTTGGAACGAGCTGGGCGAAGGGAAGCTTGGACGTCTCTACTGTCTGGTAGATCCGGTTAAGTTCATGGCGTTCAACCCGGAATACAAGCTGGCGCATGCGGCGGCTCTCCCGGATGGTGACCCCTACTGTGAGTTCTGTATCCGCAAGACAAGCGACCAGGAAAAGCGAGACTTCGAATCCGAGGATGCTGATTGGACATACATTGATCAATGCGATTAATCAACAGTAGATGGTCACGGATTCAGTGACCGAGTACGGTGTGATCCCAGCTTCTGGCCAATGGTTCCACGATGCCTCTCCACACATTGGCCGGGGTTCCGGATCACACCAATATGAGGCGGAGTCCCGGCCACGAAGGAGGCGGATTTTCGGTGCAGTGAGCTGAGTGAAGGAGTAGGTGTAAGGCTAGGCAGGCAAGGCGGGAAGACTCAAAGGAGGCAAGGAAATATGAGAGCACGAAGAGTAGGAACATGGGTAGTGCTTCTTGCAGCAGGGATACTGTTGGTTGGAGTTGCAGGACTCGCGCAAGAGAGAACGGTGAAGAATCCGGATACGCTTATCACGGCGAGACCCGGCGGGTTGGACACGCTTGACCCGCACTACACGGGCAACGTAAAGACCGCCATCTTCCTGGGCAACATCTACGGAGGGTTGCTCCGGCATCCGCGATTCGGTTCCGTCAACGACGTTGTAGGAGACCTTGCAACCGTCGTCCCAACGGCAGAGAATGGCCTGATTACCGTGGGGGCGGATGGTACGACGTACATTGATTTCCCAATCCGATCGAACGTCAGGTTCCACAATGGAGCGACGCTAACGCCGGAGGACGTCGTCTATACGTTCCAGAGGATTCTGATCAACGGCTCCGGCTCCGGCTTTGGATCCGATTTCCGGCAGATGCTTCTTGGCAACAACGACATCAACTATTGGCTCAACGAGGCGGGACTGGACGCTTTCTGGGACGCGATTCTTCTTGCAGTACAAGCCAAGGGGAACATGGTGGAGTTCCGTCTGCCCGAACCGAACTCTACATTCCTCATCCAGTTCAGCGAGGGTGGCAGCTACAACGCGATCATGAACAAAGCCTGGTGCATCGAACAGGGCTGTTGGCCGGGGACGAAGGAGTCAATTCCCGACTACGCATCCTTCACTGTGCAGGACGACCCGCTGTACGCCAAGGAGAACGGCACAGGTCCGTTCAAACTGGTCAAATGGGACCCGGGTTCAACCATTACGCTGGAACGGTTCGATGACTATTGGGAGGGACCGGCGCGGCTGAAGACGGTGATCCGTCGTACAATCAGCGAATGGGGAACAGCGCGGGCACTGCTCGAGCAGGGCGACGTCGACATCGTCACGCCGCCGGCGTGGGCCATCCCACAGCTGACTGGACTGGACGGGGTTCGTCTTACGTATTCGACGGTGAGCCTGACCACGAGTTTCCTGCTGATTAACCAGAACATCGACCCAACGGCGCCGAGCATCTGGAGCGGAAAGCTCGACGGACAGGGGATTCCGCCGGACTTCTTTTCCGACCTCGACGTCCGCAAGGGGATGAACTACGCGTTCGATCGGGATGCAGCGATTGAGGCAGCCGGCGGACTCGACCAGATCATCAAGACGATGGTTCCGCCGGCAGTGCAGTTTTACGACGCTGACCAGCCTGCCTACAGTTACGATCCCGATAAAGCGATCGAGCACTTCAAGGCCGCGTGGGGTGGCGAGGTCTGGAAGAAGGGGTTCAAGTTCACCATCTACTGGTCGCAGCGGGTCCCCAGCTGGGAGAGCTACGCTCAGATCCTCAAAGCGGGGGTCGAGGCACTTAACCCGAAGTTCCATGTCGAGGTGCAAGGCCTTGAGTGGGCAAGCTTCATTGACGGGTGGTGGGGCGGCCTGAGGCCTTCTGGGGGACCATTTCCGATGTATACCCTTGGGAACATTTACACTTCAACAGATGCGAGCATGGTTTCATCGGTCATGAGTTCGACTGGTGCGTTCGGTGCGACATGTGGCTACTCAGCACTCGCTCGGGAGGAGTTCGACCCGTTGCTGGAGGCAGGCGCCCGGACGTTTGCAGTCGACGCGCGCCGCGGCATCTACGAAAAGCTTCAGCAC
>CAZBSW010000228.1:0-4054 GCA_964494835.1 uncultured Thermotogae bacterium | reverse complement strand
GTACAAGACAAACAGCGAGGCCACTTCATTCCCCGTCCCTGCCGAGTGAAGGGCATATGCCGGCAACCATCGCGTGTTCGTAAGGCTCATCTCGAACTTCCGTGTCGTGGTCCGCAAGGTTGGAGCACCACAATCAATAACGCGTGCAGGAACAACGCCCAGCAACGCCTTCCCGTTTGCACGACTCTATGACTCCAGCCTATCCGGCCCGGATACGTGGCAAGACCAGATGTGTCACATTCAGCGATCGATGTCTCTCAACATGGCGTTCGCCGCGAGGAGCATTCTGACCATGCCTGCGTGTTCGGCTTCTTCCCTCCCCCACGAGCCCGGGAACTGTCCTCCCAGCACTACTTCCTTGACGGGCGCACTCACTATCCGCTCGATAGCATCATCAGACGACGTGCGCTCGTCGGATAGTGCCACCAACGTATTCTGCAACGCATCCGGCACTTGACCGTTCGTCAGTGACTCTTGCGCTGAGATGACTTGCGTCTCCTCGACTCCTAGAGTCGGCCAGCCCGCATCTATCCACGCGTTTTCTAGTCCTGCGCGCAGGGCGGGACGCGCGGCCTGCAATTGGTAGAGCTGGCGGACGAGATCCAGTAGCGTTTCGACGTGACGTGCTCGCCAATCGAGGTCGCCTGCCTCGAGTGCCGCGTTTGCCCGCTCGAGCGAGCTCAATGCGGCACGCAATACCGCAACCTCTTCGAGAAGATTCTCATCTAACGCATTGATACCTTCCACAATTGCACTTGGCACATCGGGATCTTCGAAAGCGGCCAGACTGGGAGTGATTGGCGTCGCGAGGTTTTCGTAGTCAAGATCGTCCGGGTCGTTCGCCAACAGCCAGAAGACGCCCGAGGCGACTGCATGGAGTCCGGCTTGAATCCCAAACGCAGCTGCGGCAGCCTTGGAGATCACCGGCTCGGGGACTACAGCCCCGACAGCGGCAATCGTTGTGCAGGTGCCTGCTGCGACCGTCTCAACTGCCGCCAGGTTATTGCAGTACTTCTTAAACCTATCAAGTCCGTCTCCAGCAGCGAGCTCCACAACCTCGATTCTGATGGGTAAGGCTACGTCACGTGCAGCGTGGGGATCGTATACCGTCAGAACCGCATCCCATTCACCGGCCACGGGGAAGGTGAAAGACACGGTCGCTCCTTCATGCGTCTCCCCGGCGATCTTCCAAACAAAGTCGATGTCTTCTCCGTCGGGGTCGTATGATCCAAGCCCGCTCAGTTCTACCGGAACCCCTGCGGGAACGATCATACGTCCGCCACCGACTCCGATCGAGTACTCCGGCTCACCAAGCCGATTCTTGTCTATCTCCGCGCGGGCAGCTGCCTCGGCAACAGGCGGTCGGTTGGGGGGTTCGCGGGGAACCGTGTGGAACGTACATGAGGCCTCGGCTTCGACCGTGACGTCACCCGCTGGGAATACCTCGCAGTCGAACGCCAGCGTGTAAGAGAATGCTGGAAAGTCCCCTTCCAGTTGGAATTCGGGTTTGACCGAGATGAATGACAGCCCGAAGGGATCAAAGTCGAATCGCAAGTCAGCCTGAGCATTGCCCAATCCGACTCCCGCACTAAGCCAAAGCCCGGCTCCGAACCCCGGCGAAGTGCGAACCAAAGCACCCATGTCCCCGAAGAACCACAGCCCGTGATCTTGATCCGAACGCGAAGTGTCAAAGAACCTCCACTCGCCCTGGGCGGTAGGCCACTCGATCCCACCAAACGGCCAGACTCCGATACCCATCGATCCGGAGGCCGAGAACGGCCCGTACGTCCCCGCCGCATCGCAGAGCAGGTCGATGTCAACCGATGGCAGAACACTCGACTCCAAGGAAACGTCGAGGGTCAGTTCGATACCAGGATCGGTTTCCGGCCGGATGCTTAGGACCTCGGCGCCGAGATTTAGGGTAACCCCGTAGGTCAGGGCCGACTCCTCGAACAGCGCGTCGATGAAGAAGCTTTCCCAGTCCGCGCGCACTGTCTGATCTAGCAAGAACCAACTGCTTCCGAGAAAGCCCGGTGAGAATTGTCCTGGAGTGAATCCCAGCTGGAAGTCGCAATCAAGCGTGATTTCGATCCCTCCACTCTCGGCACTTGTCGAAACAGGCTCAGCTCCGTGTGTGTTTGTTCCGAGCGACGAAACCATTAACACAGCCCCCAACAGCAGCATGACCCACTTCATGGCCACCTCCTCGTTTCCCACGACACAGTGTAGAGAGAAGAAATCGCGGCAGGCAAGTGCGTGCCCGGAAAACCTCGCCAATTGTAGGACGCATGCGACGCCCCCGCTGGTGATCGAACAAAGCGATTGGGCAGCGATCATGTCCTTCTAAGGGGCACGACGCGAGTTCCCGGTTGACCCACGGGAAGGCAGTGTCAACCACAAACGGCACTACGGGGTTGGCTCTTAAAACGGCGGTCGCGGCCGCCGGAATGACAAGAAGCCTTCTGAGGGGGCTTCTTGCCTCACGGACTTTTATCTGGTCTCATCTTCTGGAACCCGGATGCCGGTGTCGGAGCTACTCAATAATCCTGGTGTGATTGGTGATCCATTCCGCGACGAGCTCCAGCGCCTCAGGTGCCAGTGTCTCGGAGATCTCCCCGTATTCGAGCGGCGACCCGGTGATTGCGGTCTGGAAGAAGTGGTTTAGGCCATTCAATTCGATGACCTGATAGTCCGAAGTACCCGTGCTTTCGAGAGCTGCGCGCATTGCCTCCATGTTACCGGTAGGCGGCACCTGCACGTCCTTCTCTCCGAAGAGCGCGAGCACCGGGCACGTGACCTGCTGCAGCGTCGTGGCCGGATCGTGGGCTAGGTTGTAGCGAAACCATGGGGATAGAAGATGATCGATCGTCGCGTTTACTTGATTCTCTGGGATATCCGGGATCTCGCTGTAGATCGCGTGCAGCGCGGCGCGCGCCGCATCCAGGTCCGTCGCTTGTGCTACCACGCTGAGAACACGCTTCTGGAATGATACCTTTGTCTCGATCTGCTCGTCCGTCGCGCCGAGCGCACGTGAGGTGGACTCCTCGAATTGCAGATTGTACTCCAGCCCAGGTAGGCCAGGTGTGCCCATTGTTACGACGAAAGCTATCTTTGCCGACTGCGCGGCCGCCAGTAGCGCAATTGTGCCGCCCTCGCTGTGGCCGATGAGCCCGATGCGTTGGCGATCGATATGGGAGTGGTTTGCGAGGAATGCGACTCCTGCGAGTACGTCGGCGGCGAAGTCCTCACTTGTGGCCTGTGGTCGATCACCGGTGGATGCGCTAGTGCCGCGGTCGTCGTAGCGGAGGACGGCAATGCCGCGACGGGTGAGGTAGTCAGCGAGCACGCGGAAAGGGTGGTGTTCGAGGATCGTCGCGTCTCGGTCCTGCGCCCCCGCACCGGAGATCAGGATGACGGCGGGAAATGTGCCTGTCTTGTCGGGGAGCGTCAATGTTCCGGCCAGCGACGCATTCGCCTGCACGTTGATGAATGTCACGTCCTCTTCGACGTACGGGTATGGAGGTATCGGAGTTTGCGGACGCGGAAGGCTTGATATCTGGTCGACCCGCTGAAGCGCTACCGACCAGATTCTCCCCCCTTGCCGCCATTCGCCTTCCAGCGTTTGCCCATTCTGGGCAAGGTGACTGTCGAACGTTGCCTCTACGTCTTGGAACTCGACGCGAAGCGTTTCACCTTCAATAGACGTCTTGCTTGCCTGCAACTCCGCGTCGGTCTGGTCGGGGCGTAGTAGCCTCACCATTTGTGCTTCCTCCGCCGAGTCGGCAATCCGCAACGCTATCCGTACTTCCAGCCCGGGATATGTCAGACTGCCCTCCCACAACCCGATGAGTGCTGCACTGCTCGGTTGCCGTGTCCCGCACCCGGCGAGGAGAATCGACAGGAGTAGATAGGCTGCGATCGTCGCCCTCGATCTTGTCGATGAGTTCAGTACCGAGATACTGGATTGCGTTCCTGTCGGCGTTCGATGGCTGTTCTGCTGCCCTCCCTGCTCAGCAAATCGCCGTGAGCCACTCACGATGTTCCTCACTCCTTC
>CAZBSW010000227.1:0-4056 GCA_964494835.1 uncultured Thermotogae bacterium | reverse complement strand
GTTGCAGACCGAACACGGGAGCGTGGCCATGAACTGTTCCATCTCTTGTCGCCACTGATCGGACGTCGTCTCGCCGTACCAGCGCTCCAGCGTAGCCACCACGCCCCTGAGCGCACGCGCGTAGGTGCGCGAATACCCCTTGGTCGACGTGTACTGGAAGCTGATTCGCTTCCCGTCGGTGCCATTGAGGATGACATCTAGCTTGTCTTGCGGCAACTCGCCCAACGGCGTGTGCGGATCGAAATCGAACGCCTCCGCGAGCGCCGTCATTTGCGCTTCGAACCAGCGGCTCTTTGAGTTCGCCCACGGAAGCAGCCCGCCGGCGAGGAGGCCGCGGCGCGGATCGATGAGCAAGTCGGGGTCGATCTTCTTGCGATAGCCGAGGCCGCTGCACTCCGGACAGGCACCGTACGGGTTGTTGAACGAGAACATGCGGGGAGAGAGCTCTTCGTAACTGACACCGCAGTGGATGCAAGCGTAGTGTTCGCTGTACATCTGCTCCTGTCCGTCCTCGGAGACAACGATGATCACCCCCCCGCCGTGCTTGAGGGCGGTCTCGACCGAGTCCGCGATGCGTCCACGCTTCCGCGGCTCGACGACCACGCGATCGACGACGATCTCGATCGTGTGCTTACGCTGTTTTACGAGCTCTATCTCTTCGTACAGGGTGCGCACGACGCCGTCGACACGCACGCGTGTAAACCCCTCTTGACGGATCTCATCGAACGTTTTCCTGTATTCACCCTTCCGCCCCCGCACGATCGGGGCGAGGATCTGGACATTCGACCCGCGTGGCATCTCCATGATTATGTCGATGATCTGTTGCGCCGACTGCTGCGTAATCGCTCGACCGCACTCGGGACAGTGCGGGTGGCCGATCCGTGCGTAGAGAAGTCGCAAATAGTCGTAGATTTCGGTGACCGTCCCCACGGTGGAACGCGGGTTGTGGCTGCGCGTCTTCTGGTCGATCGAGATCGCAGGGGACAGGCCCTCGATGAAATCGACATCCGGCTTTTCCATCTGTCCGAGAAACTGGCGCGCGTACGCGGAGAGTGATTCCACGTAGCGGCGCTGACCTTCGGCGTATATCGTGTCGAAGGCGAGCGAGCTCTTGCCCGATCCCGAGATCCCAGTAAAGACGACCAGTTTGTCGCGCGGGATCTCCACGTCGATGTTCTTCAGGTTATGCTCACGCGCACCCTTCACCCGCAGGATGTTCATAGTTCCTTCCTCAGTCGCCTTATCTCGTCCCGCAATGCGGCCGCCCGTTCAAACTCCAACCGGTCGGCCGCCTGGTGCATTTCTTTCTCCAACTCTTTGATCACGCCGACAACTTCGCCCGCCGGCGGTTCCGGAGCCACGCGCCGCTTCGGTGTGGCCGGCTGCGGCGTGCGCATCGCCTGGACGATATCGCTCACCTCGCGCTCCACCGTCTTTGGGGTGATCCCGTGTTCTACGTTGTACGCCGTCTGGATCGCGCGCCGCCGGTTCGTCTCATCAACAGCATGGCGGATGGAGTCGGTGATGATATCGGCGTACAACAGAACCTTTCCTCGCACGTTTCGAGCTGCGCGGCCGATCGTCTGGATGAGTGATGTTCCGGAACGGAGGAACCCTTCTTTGTCCGCATCGAGGATCGCCACCAGCGACACTTCGGGGAGGTCGAGGCCCTCGCGCAGGAGGTTGATTCCCACCAGCACGTCGAACTTCGCGAGCCGCAGGTCGCGCAGGATCTCCACTCGTTCAAGAGTGTCGATCTCCGAGTGTAGATAGCGGGCGCGCACACCCAGATCGACCAGATATTCGGTAAGATCTTCGGCCATACGTTTTGTGAGCGTGGTGACAAGTACGCGCTCGCCCCGCTCGACAACGGCCCGTACCTCCTCGACAAGGTGATCGACCTGCCCAGAAACCGGATGGAGAACCACTTCAGGGTCTACGAGGCCGGTAGGTCTGATAATCTGTTCTACAACGCGCCGGGAGTGTCGCTGTTCGTACGGCCCAGGTGTGGCGGAAGTGAAGATCACCTGATTCAGGCGTTGCTCAAACTCGTGGAACATCAACGGCCGATTGTCGAGCGCAGACGGAAGACGGAATCCGTATTCGACGAGCGTCTCCTTGCGCGATCGATCGCCGTGATACATGCCACGGATCTGGGGGACGGTCTGGTGCGATTCATCGATCACCATGAGGAAGTCGGACGGGAAGTAATCGAGTAGTACGGATGGCGGCTGACCGGGAAGACGTCCGTCCAGGTGGCGTGAGTAGTTCTCGATCCCCGAGCAGTATCCCATCTCCTGCATCATCTCCAGATCGTAACGTGTTCGCTGACCGAGCCGTTGCGCCTCGAGCAACTTCTCTTCGACGCGCAGCTGATCGAGCCGCTCTTCGAGTTCCTCCTCGATCGCCTCCACCGAATGCTGCATCCGCTCACTGGGAGTGATGAAGTGCGACGCCGGATAGATTGTGATCTCATCATGCTCGTGTAGCGTGTGACCGGTGATCGGGTCGAGAACGGCTATCCGCTCGACTTCGTCGCCGAAGAACTGGATACGTACAATCTCCTCCTGATAGGCGGGGATGATCTCCAATGTGTCACCGCGAGCACGGAACGTTCCACGTTCGAATCCGATCTCATTGCGCATGTACTGCAGCGCCACCAGCTGACGCATCACTTCGTCACGATCGTGCTCGCCGCCGCGACTGATCGCTATCGACATGTCACGATAGTTTTCCGGTGAGCCTAGACCGTAGATGCATGAAACAGACGCAACGATTATCACGTCCCGCCGTTCAAACAGGGCCGACGTGGCCGCGTGCCGTAATCGATCGATCTCGTCATTGATCGACGAATCCTTCTCGATGTATGTATCTGTCTGCGGAAGATAGGCCTCCGGCTGATAGTAGTCGTAGTAAGACACGAAGTAGTGCACCGCATTGTTAGGAAACAGCTCGCGGAATTCGTTACACAACTGCGCTACCAGCGTCTTGTTGTGCGCGATGACGAGAGTCGGTCGTTGCACGTTATGAATCACGTTGGCGATGGTGAACGTCTTCCCGGTTCCGGTCGCCCCAAACAGCGTCTGGAACCGCTCGCGCGCGATAAGCCCTTCGGTCAACGCTGCGATCGCCTGTGACTGATCGCCTTGCGGCAACATGTGCCCAGAGATTTGAAATCCCGCTTTCTCCCCCACCTTGAGCGTATGCATCCTAGTGTACATGGTAGCCGTAACACAGGCGGGGTTCAATAACGGAGTAATAACGTTCCAAACGTCGTTTTCATTGCATCAATCGCAGATAGCCGGATGGCGTGCGCCATCTGGAATTCCCGGACTTACGGACCAGGGCTCGGAGCGGGTGAGGAGCTTCTCTTGCACCGTCTCGGCGCGCGCGCTAGTATCCACCAGAGATCAATACCAGTTGAAAACCGGAACATGACCTGACCCGACGAACTACTACTTTGGCAATCGACTTATACCCGCAGATAGAATCGTCGTCGAGACAGATTACTTTCTATTTCTGGTACACCGACAGAATGCTTTCGACGGCTAAGGGATACACCGGTGACTTGAGTAACCGGAGAACAGTCGGAGCGCTGACTTATGAGTTGGAAGGATAGAGGCTGTCCTTTCCACTGAGAGGAGTTACGAAGTGAGGCGAAGGCGGCTCTTCGGAGGGATCGTCCTGTTGATGTCGGCGGCATTGCTGCTGGTACTCCTGAACACCGACGCGGCATTACCCGCAGCGATCGCCTTCATCGTTGTCGGGATTGCACTTGTTGCGGTCAGCAGAAGATGAGCATGTTCCATGATGGATACCAGAAACTCGTCAGTTCAGTACGAATCGCGCCCGATGACGCAGATTGGAGCGGATCAGTTCGTAGCTCGTCTTGAGGCTGTGTGCTTGCATCAAGGAGGGCGCGGCCTTCCGCGGCGACTGCGCGATCGACAGATTCTCTTCAAGAGCATTACGCTGATGCTTTCACCGGGACGAAGCTATACCGAAGATGAAGTAAACGCGGAGTTGTTGGGGTGGCTGAACGATGTGGGCCGGGAG
>CAZBSW010000226.1:0-4059 GCA_964494835.1 uncultured Thermotogae bacterium | reverse complement strand
GCGTGGAGGTCGGCCAGGTACTTCTCGGTGAATTGTGCTGTCCACACGTATTCGGATGGGTAGATGGTAAGAAGGAAACTCCCATCCTTGCCCTGGAAGCGATCGAAGTATATGGCGGGGACGTCGGCGCGCGTGACGGTCAGATTGTGTGCTCCCGCGACCAGCGATCGATACTCCAGCTGCAGCTTCTGGTAGACGATGTTGTTCACCGTTCTAAGCGAAGCTTCGGTCGCCGTTTGCACACGCGTTTCCGTTTTGGCAAGCTGCGTTTCCGTAGACTCAACCGCCGACACAAGGCGGGTGAGGCCAGACATGTAAGCGAGTGTTTTTAGCTTGAATAGATTCTTCTTCAAGTCCGAAAGCTGCGTCAAGATCTCCGTTTGGTCAATGTGTTGATCGGTCGAAGGCGACAACGCTGCGATGGCAGGAGTGATTGTCGCAATAATCTCCTTTCTTGCCTGTTGCTGGGATTGGCTAGGGAAGATATCGGCCAGGCTCTCGGTGCGTTTGACGGTCGACTTTGTCTCAAGCTGTTGCGATGTTCGGTAGAGGCTATCCAGGCTGTCGAGCATGGCGTAGCTTGTGTAAATGGAGAAGTTGAACTTGTCCAGGATCAGATGCTGCAGTCGGATCGATTCGAGACCTTTGGGTTCGATCTTTAGTATGTCCTTTTCGATCTGCAATTTGGAGATGGAAAACGCCCCTAAGACGACAAGCACAACCAGGCCGGCCGCAACGATGTACCGTGAGCGGCGGAACAGATCGGCGATCGGTCCCAAGAACCGGAATGTAACTTCAGACATGTTCTTCCCGCGTTTGCTCAGCCGTCTGTCGAATGCAGTGAGCAAGAGAGGGAAGACAAAGATCATCGACAGAAACGCGCCGATTACCGAAATCCCGCCTACGATGCCGAAGTCGTTCATTCCCTTAAACCCGGCGATGGTAATAGCAAAAAACGCGGCTGAAGTTGTCAACGCGCCAACGGCGAGGCCACGCCCGATCTTGTGGAATACGTCCATCAGTGCTTCTTCCATCGGCATACCTGCTGCCCGATTCTCTGCGTACTTGGCGATGATGTGGATTGCGTAGTCGATTCCCAACCCGAGCAGAATCACCGGCGCCATTAGCGAGAAGAGATTCAGTTCCCCCACGGTTACGGACGTGATCCCTATGCTCCAGATAACGCCCACGACCAGCGGGATCGCCGCCGACACCGGCACTAGTAGTCTACGGAACCCGATGAAGAAAATGAGAAGAATCCCGACAAGCGCGATGAAAAAACCCAACATGAGATTGTGCATCATCGAGTCAGCTTCGTCCGATCCGAGGACCGGCATGCCGGTGAGCCCGATCTTGACACCCCTATTATTCCCTTGCACCGATGCGATGACGTCTCGGAGATGGGAGGTGAGTTGCATTGCATATGCGGCGTCATTGCCGTCTCCCTGGGGGATCAGTTGCATCAGGGCAACCGTCCCGTCCGTGGAGACCATCCTCCCTTTATCGTCCACATAGCTTTCGATGGATCCTTCTTTGGGATCGGTGAGAATGTCGGTCAGCGATCGATCGATTGAGAAGGTATCTTGAGTACCGGCGACACTTGACCCGATTGCCGTGAGGAACTCGTGGTAGTAACCCATGCTCCGGACCAGGTCACTTTCATCGCTTTTTACACTCGATTGTGAGTCATAGTCAGACAAACTCGCGTTTGTTCCTGCGAGGAAATCGCCGAGATTGAAGCCGGAGAATATCCAGGCGAGCATCTGGGGGTGGTTCGCAAGATCGGTCTGCATCTTCCGAAGGTCCGCCGGTTTCTGCAGGATGAGAGAATGGGTGCGGAAGAAGTCCATATCCTCTCGCCACTGCACGTCTCGTACCCATTCCCTGTCCTCCTGCAGTTGCGCCGCGAGGGTATCGCCGACCTTTGTCAATTCGGCGGTGTTCGTACCTTCCAAGACGACGAACACAGACGAGGAATACGGATAGTTGTCGCGCATGCGATCGTAGGCACGCATCACAGGAGCATCCGGCGACAGCAGATCCTTGTAGTTCATCTTCACCGCGATCTGGGATGCGAAGAACCCCAATATGAGCGTGATGCCAACGATAATCACCAGCAGTAGCCGGCGACGATGTAACGTCCATCGAACGAGCAATTCATACATCCTATTCATGTTCCCCCTTTGTGTTTTTCAGCGCGTATAGTATGTTCTCTATCAGGGAATCCATCGCCGCGCACAGTGAAAAACCATGCTGATCGAGTATCCAGTGAGCCAGCAGGCCGTCGAGAGCGGCAAACAACCAGATGGCAGTGAGAGCGGGATCGACGGCGCGGAACTCGCCGCTAGCAACCGCATCTTCGATTATTCTCGCCACCCACTTGCGATAACGGCGGATGGACTCACCTATTTTCCCCATGAGGCTCGGTTCGCGTCCGGCATGCGCCCAGAACTCAAAGAGCAAGGTCATCAGCTCAGTGGTGCCTTCGCTCATCTCAACGCTAACCCGCCCCAGTAGGCGCAGTTTCTGCTCCGCAGACGCGCTGGGGTCGACTGCTGCTAGGACATGGTCGAATCCGGACAGCCAAGCATCGAGTACAGCCAAGAAGAGCTCCTGTTTGTTCTTGAAATAGTAGTAGATCAGCGCCTTGCTAAGGTTGGCCGCGGTTGCTACCTCGTCCATTGTTGTGGCGTAATACCCATTCCGGGAGAAACACTCAAGTGCGGCCTGGATTATCTCCTGTCGGCGCTTCTCCTCGACACTTGGCTTTGGGGTCATTATTCGCCTCATTTATAACTGACTGGTCAGTCATGATATCAATAGGGAGTTGAAAAAACAACTGTCATCGCTGAATGACGGTTATCTAGTGGATTTGCGTGCGATCTCCATCGAGCTGAACCAGCTGACCTTTACAATAATAGCATCGCAGGTGACAGGCGCAGCCTACAGTAATGGATCCATGTACGACTGCATCTGCCGCGATTTCAGAAGCGCTGCCTCCAAGACTCGCCAAGTCGTAAGACAGTCTGCGAGCGCGGTATGGGCGGTCTTCTGTTCTACCTCGAAGTATTCCGCCGCCACCGAGAGCTTCTGCCACACATAGGCTTGCCGTTGGTCATCCCAATTGCCAAATAATCGCGCAAACCACTCCATCGCACACCAGTACCTGAATTTGGGAATCTCGAGTCCGTAGCGAGCACACGTGTTCGCAAGGGCCCGCAGGTCGTAGGCGGCGTTGTAGATGACGACGAGTCGCCCGCCGAGCGCTGCCTGCAGTTGCTCGTATATTGCCGGAAACTCCGCGCGATCCCTGACCATCTCATTAGTGATTCCGGTGACGGCGCTTGCTTCCGGCTCGATTGGCTTTGCCGGCCGTATAGTCTCATCAACGACGGTACGGCCACGGTGATCGATAACAGCGATACTGACTAGTTCGGGCATGACAATCCCGGTCGTTTCCGTGTCGAGCACAAGATAGTCCTTATCGGCCAACATCTGTCGGATCTCGCGCATCGCTTCTTCTTGGCTGTTCATTGTCACTCAGTCTACCGTAAGTGTCTTGCTCAGGTTACGAGGAAAATCCGGGTCGAGTCCGCGCAGCAGGCTCATATGATAGCTTAGAAGCTGCAATGGAATAACAGCGAGAAGGGTAGCGAGCTCTGGCTCAGTGTGGGGGAGGACGATATACTCGCCCACGTTCTTGCGCAGCAGGCCGTCCTCACACGCGACTGCAATCGGATGTCCGCCGCGACAAGCGACCTCGTTCACGTGATTCACCATCATTGCCGCATCGGCCGGGCCGGTTACGAACAGCACCGGATATCCATCGTAGACCGCTGACAGTGGCCCGTGCTTGAATTCCGAGCTAAGCATCCCTTCGCAATGAGCATACGTTATCTCTTTCAGCTTGAGTGCCCCCTCCATCGCAACTCCCAGTGTCATCCCATAGCCAAGGTAGTACATCTCGTTGTGAGCGTCTAGGACAGCCGCCGCGCGACGAGCCCCGGCATCGGTTGCAGTGATGGTCGTCTCGATCATCTCTGGGAGGCGATTCCAATA
>CAZBSW010000225.1:0-4062 GCA_964494835.1 uncultured Thermotogae bacterium | reverse complement strand
TTCTAGTACTCTCCCAATGGTTTGATCTACAATCTCCTGAAGTGTCTCGGGCCGTGCATAGAATGAAGGAATCGGCGGATATGAAATCGCACCGGCCTGAGTCGCTAGGAGGAGATTGCGAAGATGAATTTCGTGCAGTGGTGTTTCGTGGAAAAGCAAGACAAGAGGACGCCCTTCCTTCAATGCTACATCACCGGCGCGAGCAATCAGGTTGTCAGTGTATCCGTTTGCCAAGCCGGATAGCGTCTTGGCGCTGCATGGAGCAATGATCATGCCATCGTGCCGATAGGATCCGCTTGCGATCGCTGCACCTACATCAGCGAAATCGTACTTGTGGGTCGCCAGGGCTAGGACTTCACTGAAGGAGTAGTCCGTTTCGTACTCCAGTATTTGCTTCGCTCGGGGGGATACAATCAAGTGGGTTTCGACACCCAACTTATGCAGCTGCTCTAACAGCGTGATGCCATAGATCTGTCCTGTTGCCCCTGAGAGACCAACAACAATCTGTTTTGCGTTGATCAGTTTCCTCCTCTGTGACTTACCGCGGACCGTTGCGAATCCTCCGATCCAGGCACTCTTCTGCCTCTGCCTCTCAGGTCAAGGCGTTCCGCCGTGCCGGGACTGCCGTTCCTATGCATTGCTAGGATTCCTCCTCTTCCTACATGTATTCCTCTGACCTAAGTCTTTTGATCAATCCCCCGTGGCCGGTCCGCTTCTTGAGTGGGTCTAAACGATCACCTCCTGCCAAAGCGAATGCCGGCATTGGCGGTTTGATCTGAGGTGCAAGCGGTCTGCAGCCTAGACAGTCGTGCAGGCAGATCTCGTTGTGCTCCCCGCGCCAATTCCCTGCGCCGATCTCTACCTCTCGTAGCTTAGCGATGATCTCGCCGGGTCGGTAGCATCTTCTTGTCACGTACTGCCTCCTTGCAGGCATCCAGATCCCAGCTCTGCTTCTAGACCATTTTAAAAGTCAGCTCACGTTCAGATCTTCTGAGAATGACCAGCAGATACGCATATTCTCGCCGAAAGGCAGCTGTGTCATTCGTGCGGTTCCCACTGGAGCATTGGCAGCGTCGAGGATCACTTCGATCCCGAGCTGCCTCCGCTCCTCCACGAGCTTCATTCGATTCTCGAGTCTCCATGGGCCCCATAGGGGGTTGGTGTTAGAATGTGGATTGTCGATAGTCGTGCTCGAGGATCTGGAGAGTCTTCCAACGCGACGACAACCATTCCAAGACGACTGGCGCAAGAATCACGCCCCAAGAGCATACATAGTTGTGAAGCGCATGTTTATCCAGATTTCTTCCTCTGTTTATCGGATCTGCAGTTCGCATCCGATTTCCCCAGAAACTCAGCACGCACGGGTCTTTCCTTATATGCCTATCGCCTCCTTCTCGCAAGTCCGGAAGTCCGCCCTTCCGTCGTATGCGAGGGCTAATCCTCGAGTGCCTTCACTTCGAACACTGCGGGGTTCGCAGCGTCGGGACAGCAGACATCCAAAGACGTGCCCCCATCGATTACGGCGCCGTGCTTCAGTGCATAGATCATTGGATACATCGAATGCATCGCGGTTGGGCAGACATATCCGTTTGTTGCCAACCCCTCTTCACCACCGATTATTATTGTATCACCCTGCTTGTGGCCGGCAGCACAGTATCCCTTTGTGCTTTTCACAGTGATGGATATTCGTTTTGTCATCATTCCCTCCATTTGCTCTTAGATGATAATTTCTATTTTACTATGTCATCAAGGGCATACGTACACTTTGTGAACACCTCGAACCCCTTTTCGGTAACCCCTCCGGTGTTCTCGATTCTGAATCCACCAATCTCGTAGTTATACAGTCCGGGCTCGATGGTTATCACTGTACCGACGTCCAGCACAGTGTCATCACCAGGTGCCACAGAAGGCAGCTCGTGAACGTCAAGCGCAAGACTATGCCCCGTCCTGTGGAGCAGGTAGTCCATGTATCCGATCTCCTTGACCTTCTCGAATACTGCTCGATCCACTGCTGACACTGTTACGCCAGGTTTCGCTGCATTGGCTCCGGCTTCGTAGATTGCAATCTCTGCCTGGTAGAATTCCCGCTGAAGCTTGGAGGGTTCACCAACAAAGACCTGCCGGCTGATATCAGATACGTACCCTTCGTACGTCGCACCAACGTCCATGAGTACAACGTCGCCAGCGACTGTCTTGGTGTCCGTCGGATACGGATTCATCATCCGATATCGATCCTTGCCCGTCGTAACTACTACGAACTCAGGGTTTTCAGCCCCTTCGTCAATCATCGTGCGACCGATGACGGCGGCGATCTCCTTCTCGGTAACCCCAACGCGGATGAAATCTCGCGCGGCCATCACTGCAGCGTCGGTGATACGGCAGGCCTCCTGAATTAGCTCCATCTCTCTTGGGGATTTAACCTTCCTTACGCTCCACATAACTGTTGATGCGTCAACGAAAGTGGCATCTGGGAGGCCTGCCTGGAGATCCTGGAACTGTTTCAGCGTCATACCAAGTCTCTGGCCGACATCCATCTCGATGCCGATTCTTCCCTGGGACATTCCCTTCTCGCTGGCGACAGCTTGCATGAGAGCTACTGGCTCCTCGGCATAGATCCTTAGGCCAAGTTTCTCAAGATTCCCGGGAGTACTACCCCACCCACGGATGTCGTCAAACCATGCTGTGCCGACGGCCCCGCCTACTTCTAGCAGTGGAACAACTAGCGTAGGATTCCCTTGTTTTGGGACAATACAGAAGAAAGGGCGGAACTCTGTATCAAATAGACTCGTTCTGTAGCCGCTTACATAGACGATGTTCGTCGCCTTTGTCAGAATGAGTCCGTCAAGTCCTGCTTTATCCATGCCAGTTTGAATCTTCGCTAGTCGTGCTGCGTATTCTTCCGTTGTGAACATCTGATATCGTCGCATTGAGTCCCTCCTTTACATCACGCCGTCTTCCGTGCTGTAGCCCGTGTGTCTGTCTGTACGAACAGCCACCCGATGGCTACCAGCCTCATCACATCGTCAGGCAATCCTCATGTGGTTCCATCGAAAACACTCTCCGCAGGATACGGAAGATCTCTTGACACAGAATCTCCCGAGTACCTCGTTCTGTATCGGTGTCCGTGGCTTATCGATCGCGCTGCCCGGCGACGGAAATGAGATCTTGGACCATCGAATCCTGTAGTCGCCCTATGAAATTCATGGTGTGCCGTCTTAGAGCCTCGCAGACGCGATCCTCGTCACGATCCTCCAGCCCTTCCAGGATAGCTTGAAAATCGGTCTCCACCTCCCTCTCGATAGCAGCCTCTTCACTGCTGGTTCGTTCAACACCTGCTCTGACTCGCAGTTGCTGGTTTCGCAACATCTCCAGCATTCGACTGAGCAATCTGTTGTTTGTCGCCGAATCGATCCGCTCATGGCACAGTGCGTGCAACTGGGATCTCAATGCGGGATCGGATTCATCCCTCAGGTTGGTGAGTGCTTCTCTCAATTCCTCAAGGTCCTTCGCTGACGCTCGCTGAGTCGCAAGCTTCGCGACGATAGTGTCGAGAAAGAGTCTGGCCTCAAGGACGTCCTTGACATCTTGAAGATCGACCGCAGCCACTTGCAGGCTTCCGTTCGAGAATCTTCTGACGAGATCCTCAGCTTCCAGCCGTATCACCGCCTCGCGAACGGGCGTTGGACTGACTTCAAGGTCTTTCGCCAAATCTCGGATCGAGAGTGATTGCGACGGGAGATACTCAAGGGAAAGGATGCGCGTTTTCAGCTCCCTGTACACTCTTTGCATTACATCCAACAAGGATCGCCTCCTAGTATGCTATCTATTAGATATATTAGCAATATTTCAGGAATTGTCAAACCTGACCTCCGCCTCATCCAGAGAGGCACCCGAACCGGGATTGCTATGTAAAGCTGGAGGATACCCTGTCCCGGAATCACCAATCGACACTCACAGCGTTGGCATCGGCTGCCACCGACGTTTCGACTATTTCTTTCATCGTTTTGCGGAGAAGCTCCTTGTCAGCACATCCCACCCACTTGCGTAACCCCGCCATTCTTC
>CAZBSW010000224.1:0-4067 GCA_964494835.1 uncultured Thermotogae bacterium | reverse complement strand
GTTGATAACCGCGGCGGGGAAGGAGTGACGGATCAAGAAATCACGATCCCTCCGGTGCCGGATGGAGAGATCCTGCGGCGTTACTATTGGCAGTATCAGGGCGAGCAGAAGTCACTGGAAGTTCTGATTCCCCAGGAACTGTACGAGACATATCACAATCAATATCGGCAGCCGCTTGTCGGGGACTATAAATACGATGACTATGTCCTCGAGCCCCGCGATGATCCGACGATTTCAGATATCGCCGCCGCACTGCGGGCGAAGATCGGAGGCGATGACATTGCGTTTGCTGACTTTGCTCTCGCATTCGTGCAGGGAGCGATAACTTACGCTGTCGATCCACCCGGGTTCGAATATCCACTCTACCCGCTGGAGACGCTTGTCGACAAGCAGGGGGATTGCGAGGACACGACGATTCTCTATGCGAGCCTACTGCGGGCCCAAGGGATCCCGGTGACGATTGCGTTTGTCGATACCGATAACGACGACATACCGGATCACGTGCTTGCGCTTGTGCCCGTCCCCGCGTCCTTTACCGTGCAAATTGAGTGTCCGCAAGGGATGGACGTAGGGCTGTATGCGATCGGCGGCCAGTTCTACGCCATGGCGGAGACGGCGGTGGACCCGGACGTAAGCGGCTACATCCCTCTTGGGTGCGATCCGTGGGGGATCGATACCTCCGATTTCAAGCAGACGTGGGATCTTTGATGGCATCGGTCGCCCAACGGTCGGAAGCGATGCCCGCGTTGCTTTGCGATTGCTGGTCCTGGTCTATGGTGATATGATCCTCGTCATGAATGAGGAAGGCAATCGGTGATGAACGTTCTTGTCGATCCGCACAATCTGCTTGAGTTCGATTTTGGTGAGTATCACCCGTTCAAGACATACCGTCTCGGACTCGCTTACGACCTGATGGATCTGTACGGCCTTGTGACGCGCGAAGGGGTCACGGTCATCGAACCGCGTATGGCGACCGAGAAAGAAGCGCTCATGTTCCACAACGATGGCTATTTGGAAGTGCTACGTCTGGCCAATTCGGGGATGTGGGTCCCTAACCTGTTCTCGCACGGGCTTGGATCCGGCGATAATCCGGTCTTCCCCGGTGTGTACGAGTGGGGGATGCTTGTCGCCGGTGCGTCGATCGACTGTGCCGAGGCCGTCGCATCCGGCGAAGCGGCGATCGCGTTCAACATGGCCGGCGGCCTCCATCATGCAATGCCGGCGCGCGCCTCTGGCTTCTGTCATATAAACGACGCCGCGCTGGCGATTCATTCTCTGCTTGCCCGTGGAAAGCGCGTTGTATACATAGATATCGACGCACACCACGGTGACGGTGTGCAGTACGCCTTTTACAATAGCGATCGCGTGTTGACCATATCCGTCCATCAAGACGGGCACACTATATTTCCCGGTACTGGTTTCACCGGCGAGATGGGGCGGGAAAAGGGGAGCGGCTACGCGATGAACATCCCGCTTCCTCCCGGTTCGCGAGACGATGTTTACAAGCGCGTATTCTCCGAGTTGCTCTTCCCGGCCGTCGATCGTTATGAACCCGATATCGTGGTGACGCAGCTCGGTGCCGATGCGATCATCGGCGACCTTGTAGCCGGTCTGGGGATGAGTTTGACGCTCTTCGAACGGTTCGTCACCCTTGTGAGAGGTCTGCAAAGGCCATGGCTGGCGCTCGGCGGCGGCGGGTACGCGGTGGAGAACGTTGCGCGGGCGTGGACGCTTGCCTGGGCGCGCATGAACGACGTCGTGCTTCCCGATGAGATTCCCGTGCAATGGCAGACAGAGGCGGCGGTATACGGCCTGTCCGTGGGAAGTCTGCGGGGGAATGAACCGGACGAACCGTCGGCGCGGGGCGTGCTCGATACAGTGAGCCGCACCATCGATACCCTCAAACGAGATAGCCTGCCGTTGATAAATCCCTAACGCCGCCATGGTGGCGTCAGGACTTGCTTGCCTTGTGGAGTCCTACTCAATAAGGTGCCTGACGTTGACCATCGTCTATGTTCGATCAACGTGGGGGACGAGCCCCCACGCTACAGGAGTGGAAATCTTTTGTAGCGTCAGGCCCCGTGCCTGACGTTGACCATCGTCCATCTTCGATGTTCGATCAACGTCGGGCGCATGCCTGTTGACGATTGCGTCGCAACAGGACCTCACGCTACAGGATATTTGATCGACATGGGCACGCCGGTTGACAACCCGGTGCTCTGGCGGTAGAGTCACTGGTTCCACACGGGGGCGAGAGAGTGAACGAGAACAAAGGTGTGATCAAACCCGCTAAGCCACGCGGGACGGTTCAGGTGAGGCTGAATGACGGAAGGATCTTTGCCGGTCCCCGTAACACGACCCTGAACGATTTTATGCGCGTTGCCTACCCCGATCGCGACGACCCGCCGGTAGCAGCCGTTGTGGAGGGAACATTGCGTGAACTCGCGTGCCCGGTGACGAGTGACGTCAACGTGGAACCGATACTCGTCTCCGATTCGGACGGGATGCGCATCTACTGTCGCAGCCTCTCATTTTTGCTCATCGTCGCCGCCCATGAGCTTTTCCCTATGGCGCGGGTGTTCGTGGATTATTCCGTTCCCTACGGCGGCTACTTCTGCCGTGTCGAGGGGCGAGGGCCGTTCACCGCCGAGGAACTGGCCGAGGTTAAGCACCGCATGCGCGAGCTCGTCACCGCCGATCTCACGATAGAACGCTTGCGGGTAACCGTAGCCGAAGCGACGGCCATGTTCTCCGAGCGCGGAGAAAACGACAAAGTGCGGCTGTTGAAAGAAATCGGTGACGACCATTTGCATCTATACTCGCTCAACGGTTTCTCGGAATACTCGTACGGCTACATGGTCGCCACCACCGGAGTACTACACACATTCACCCTGGAGATCTTCTCCGACGGTTTCATCCTCCGTTTTCCCCGCCGCGAGGCACCGACGCGTCTCTTGCCCACACAACGATTCACCGAACTGCGGCGGGTATTCAGCGAATATGGCAAATGGCTTGAGGTTGTGGGGATAAGAAACGTCGCCTCGCTAAACGACGCGATCCGTTCCGGCCGGATCGAAGAAGTGATCCTCGTATCAGAGGCGCTGCACGAACAACGGATTGCGGATATTGCGTCCACGCTGGCGAGGCGCCACGACGTCGATCATCGATTGGTGTTCATCGCCGGCCCGTCCTCATCCGGGAAAACAACCTTTTCCAAGCGGCTGGCGGTGCAGTTGGCGGCAAACGGGATTCATCCCCAGCGAATCGGGATGGACGATTACTTCATCCCGCGAGCGGTGCTGGAAAAGCAAGTAGAGCGGATCGATTTCGATTCCCTCGCTGCGCTCGATGTTCCATACTTCCAGGAGCAGTTGCATGCCCTTCTGGCGGGCGAAGATGTAACGATCCCGGTGTATAACTTCAAGACCGGAGAGCGTGAAGATGGCGAAACGATCAACCTTTCTCCGAATCAGATTCTGATTGTGGAAGGGATCCATGGGCTCAATCCCGCCTTGCTCGATGGGTTTCCCAAAGACGCTGTGTACCGAATCTTCGTATCCGCGCTGACTCAGCTCAACCTCGACCGTCACAACCGCGTCTCCACTACCGACACTCGTCTCATCCGACGTATCGTGCGGGATGCCGTATACCGCGGATACACGGCGGAGAAGACGATCTCCATGTGGGAGGACGTACGACGTGGGGAGAAACAGAACATCTTCCCGTACCAGGAGCAGGCGGACGTGATGTTCAACTCGGCCCTCGCGTATGAACTCTCCGTTCTCAAGCCGCTTGTCGAACCGCTCCTGCTTCAAATCAGGGGCGTGCGGGCGCGGTTAGAGTCGGAACGGTTGCTCGCTTTCTTGCGCTGGTTCTACCCGTACGGATCGGAGAGCATCCCCGCCAACTCGATCTTGCGTGAGTTCGTCGGCGGGTCGATTCTGCGTGAGTTCACGCCAAGCCAGTTGTTGCCCAAACGGTGCGATCTTCCGTAGGTTCGTCAGGACCCCTGCTTGCCCTGTGTAGTCTTTCTTAACAGGGTACTCGACGTTAACCCTTGCCTGTAC
>CAZBSW010000223.1:0-4068 GCA_964494835.1 uncultured Thermotogae bacterium | reverse complement strand
TGCAAGACGGGCTGCGGTGTAACGCATCGCCGCCGCTGTGTCACCGGCGATCGATCCGAAGTTCCCTTGTCCGTCGATCAGCGGGTAGCGATAGGAGAACGACTGCGCCATATTGACCATGGTGTCGTAGATCGCCATGTCTCCGTGGGGATGGAACTTCCCCATTACCTCACCGACGATGCGGGCCGACTTCTTGTGTGCCTTGTTGTGCGCCAGTCCTAGCTCGCGTAATCCGTATAGTATCCGGCGCTGGACCGGCTTCAGCCCGTCGCGAACGTCGGGGATCGCGCGCCCACGAATTACGCTCATCGCGTAGTTTATGTAGGACTGCTCCATCTCATCTTCGATGAAGGCACGTTCGATCCGTTCCATAACCTCTCGCCTCTCTTAGGGGAAGAATCTCAGGACTAAAGATTACCGAAATTCTAGACAGTATGCAACTTTGCGGGCATCTATACAATCGTGAACGGATCGACCGCGTCACGTAGAGCATCGCCCATGAAGTTGAACGCCAGCACGCCGACAACGATGAATATTCCAGGGATGAGCAGCCATGGATGTTCCTCGATCCCGGAGATATTGGTCGCCGCGTTCAGCAGTTGTCCCCAGCTGGTCATCGGCTCGCGTATCCCGTACCCGAGAAAGGAGAGAGCCGCCTCGGTGAGCATCATCCCCGGGATGGTGAGCGTCGCCGCAACCACCAGGTAGCTCGTGACGTTGGGAGTGATGTGCCGTAGGATAATACGAAGATCGCTCGCACCGGCCGCCTTGGCCGCCGAGACAAAGTCCATCGCACGGATAGAAAGGACCTGTCCGCGGATGACGCGAGCCCCTCCCGCCCAACTTACAAGAGACAGGGCAATGATTATTCCGAGGAAGATCTGGGTGGCGGAAAGGCCGAGACCGGCAAGTGCCGCCCCCATGGCAAGCAGAATCGGAAGGCCGGGGATGGCCATGAATACCTCCCCGATACGCTGCAGGAACATGTCGATGCCGCCGCCGTAGTAGCCGGAGAGTCCCCCGAGGACGATCGAGAACGGGAACGAGAACAAGATAACGAGCGGACCGACCGCCAACGAGATCCTGCCACCGATCATCGTACGCGAGAAGAGATCGCGACCGAATCCATCCGTTCCGAACAAGAATACGCGCGCATCCGTGCCGTCTTCAGCACGCGCCCCGAAGAAGTGAATGTTCGTCTTGAACAGGCCCAGAAGCTTGTACTCGGATCCGCGTACAAATAGCCGTATGTAGAATCTCTTGGATGTATCTTCGGTGTAGATCGGCTTATACGTCGTCGGGTCGAAGGTGCGTTTGGTTGCATATACGAACGGACGCAGGGAAAAGCCGCTGTCGCTGCGAAAGTGAAACTTACTCGGCGGAGAGAATGGATAAGGCCGAAACTGCTGTGCGTAGTTGTACGGCGCGAAGAAGCCCGAGAAGATCGCGGATGCGGCAAGGATCAGCACAACCACCGTCCCGATGTTTCCCAGACGGTGCTTGCGGAACGCACGCCAGATCATCTGCCCTTGCGAGCGGCTTACATACTCCCTTTTCCCTCCGGCGATTTCTTTGTTCTCTTTAGAAAAGAGACCCATTATTCCCTGCTCCTCCTCTAGCCGTAACGAATCCGTGGATCGACCCAAGCAAGCATGATGTCGGCGAGCAGATTACCGATCAGCAGGAACAGACTGAAGAACAGTAGTCCGCCCATGATCACATAGTCATCCTGCATCTGGAGCGAGCTGAAGAAAGCGCGTTCCACCGTTGGCAAGTTGAGAACGATCGCCGTCACGAGCGACCCGGCCACCAGGTTTGGAAGCGACATTCCCAGCATGCTAACCAGCGGATTGATCGCGTTTCTCACCGCATGCTTGTAGACGACGACCTGTTCGGTTAGCCCTTTCGCCCGCGCCGTCTGGACATACTGCAGCGACAGCGTGTCGAGCAGGCTGCCGCGCATGTACCTCAGCAAGCCCGCCATGCCGCTCGTCCCGATCACCAGCCACGCCGGCCACAGGTGCCACAACAGGTTCCCGAGCTTGGCGAACGACCATGATGTCTCCACAAAACGGTTGTCGAAAAGTCCTCCCACACCGAGCCCGTGTTGCCCCACGTGGCAGACGGCGACAAGGAACCACAACAGGACGAGTGCAAAGAAGAAGTTGGGAACGGACAGACCGAGGAAGCCGAAGAAGGTGAGCGTGTGGTCGCTCGGCTTGTACTGGTGCGTGGCCGAGTAGATTCCAAGCGGAATGGCGAGCATCCAGGTAAAGACCATCGTCGAAAGTGAGATGATGATCGTCCACATCAATCGCCCGCCCATGAACAATGTGAAGAAGACCGGCCGGTTCGTCTCAAACGAGACTCCGAAATCCGCGCGAGTGACGATGCCCTTAAACCATAGCCAATAGCGGGTTATAAACGGTTTGTCAAGGCCGTAACGGGCTTCCATCTGAGCGAGTGTTTTTTGCGTTATCTGTGGATTGAACTTCGCACGCGTTAGGTAGTCGCCGGGTATGATCTGAATCAACGCAAACGATATTAGGGAGACAATGACAAGCAGAGGAAGCATGTAAAGCGTCCGGCGAACGATGTAGGTCAACATCCACTATCAGCTCCTGAAGAGGATGTGGGGCGCGGGTCACGCCGCGCCCCACCGGTTTTAGACCCTCAGGAAACTACTTCAGGAACACAAGGTCCCATGCCAGTCCGTTGGTGCCGGACGGCGTGGCGTTGACGCTTGCGATCTCCTTGTTCCCCACGTTGTTGTAGATCGCGTAGGTGAACCGCTGATTCACGGAATTCACCATTCCCAGATCTTGAGTGGCAAAGAGAATATCGAATTGCTTGTACAGAGCGAACGCCTTGTCGTTGTCGTAAGTAGACACGGCCTGGTTGAAGAGGTCGTCGATTTTCTTCTCCACCTCGGAGACGTCGCCGCTACCGGCGGAATAATGCCAGAAGTGGAGGCCGCCGTCGGATTTGTACACGTTCGCCCCGTTGTTCGGCTCATTGCCGCCGGTCAGGCCGAGTACGACCGCCTCGGTCGTGCTGCTGAACAGCTTGTTGACCAGGGTGTTGAAGTCGATCGGATTGAAGTCCGCCTTGATCCCGATCTTCGCCAGGTCTTCCTGCATAATGAGGCAGAACCCTTCGCGCAACGTGTTCCCAGCGTTTGTCTCCAGCGCAAACTCGACCGGAGTACCGTCGGCGAAGTCGCGAATCCCGTCGCCGTTGGTGTCCTTGATCCCGATTTCATCAAGCAGAGCTGCAGCTTTGTTCAGATCGTACTCATAGGTGACTGCGTCCTTTTCCGTTATCGGACCGCCGTAGTAGTCGCGGCCGGGGTAGAACGGGGACGGCATGCTTGTCTGAGCCCACTGCGGCACGGCAAGCCCGTTGTACAAGTTGTCAATGATCGACTGTTTGTCCATCGCATAGGCCATAGCCTTGCGGAAGCGGATGTCGCGGAACAGCGTCTTAAGATTGGCGTTCTCTGCATCCTGGTTGAACGAAATCCAGAGTGTTCCGTATCCACCTTCGCCGATCAGTACGGTGAAGTCTTTTGCCGCCTCTTCGCTCTTCAGTATCGGCACATCGCTCGGCCGGATCGCAAGCGCATCGATCTCGCCGTTTCTGAACTTGAGGAGCGAGACGTCCTGACTTGCCACAACTAGAATGACGTACTTGTCAACGTAGGGAAGCTGCGTCCCGTTCTCGTCGTAGTGGTAGTAGTAGGGGTTACGCACCATGACCACGTTCTGGTCCGGCGTGTAGCTCTGTACGATGAACGGACCCATCCCACACAGATCGGCGGGATCGGTGTCCAGGCCCCATGTGCCGTTGAACGTACCAGCGGGAACGTCAGGGTTCAGCTTGTGGACGTACTGCGCCAGCTTGTGCTCCGGCATGATGTAGGCGCCGATCGCGTTCAGGATCGGACGGAAGATCTGGGACAACTGCACCTGTACCGTGTAATCGTCCACCTTGCTGATTACCGGGTACGAACCGTCGGGAAGGGTAAGGATGTCACGCGTGTCGGTCTCTACATCATCGTTGAAGTAG
>CAZBSW010000222.1:0-4079 GCA_964494835.1 uncultured Thermotogae bacterium | reverse complement strand
GCTCAACCTGGGGATGAGGGAACAAGATATCGGACTATTGCTCACCGTGCCCGCGCTAGCCACCACGGTCGTTACCTTACCCGCTGGATGGATGTCCGACCGGATAGGACGCCGAATTCCGATAATGAGCTGCCTACTGTTGAGCGCGATCTCGGCGGTGTTGATCCCGCTTCTCGGCACCAGCGTGGGTGCGTTGTTCGTGTTGATGGCCTTCTACGGCGTCGCCACCGGCCTGCAAGGCTCGATCGCCGCTTGGCCGGCCGACGTCGCCCCAAAAGAGCGGCTCGGAACGGCAATGGGCTTCTACCGCGTAATCGGCGACATCGGTTTCGTCCTCGGACCTATCACCGTAACCTACATCGCCGGTGCCGCCGGAGGCGAGACTGTGCCCGCACTGCCGTTCGTTGTTCCGGCCATCCTTGCCCTCATCATCGGCATCGCGCTGCGCTGGGCCAAAGATCCCGCCGGAAACCGTCAGCCAGTGGATGCAGACTAGCACTAAAGCTTTGCCTTTCACCCCAATCCCCAATCCTTATTTCTGCCGTTCATCACGGACCACGCGATGCTTCCCTGAATCTGACAAATCCAACGAATTCAACCGACTCGTTCTCGCCTTGATCCTCAAGCCATACTCCTTGATCCCTACTCCCTTTCCTTTCGACTCCAAACTCCCAACTCATGACAGCCGACGGCTTCTCAACTTCGAACCTCGCACTTCGCACCTCGAACTGTTCTTTCTAACCCAACGAACCCAACGTACCCAACAAACCCAATGAACTCAATGAACCCGAACCCCGCTTCCTATCTGGCCGAAAAAGTAGCCTGTCCCCTTTTCTGTAAGCTTCCTCTTTACGGGGGACCTGGAGACTGTTTCCGCTACCGCGGTGGATAGCTGGAAGAGATCGGATATCTGGCCAAGTGAGCAGGACATTCTCATCCTCAAGGCACCACACCACGGCCTGGCTAACTCCGCCACGCTGGCACTTGCTGCTGCATTTCATCCTACCCTGACTATCATCAGCACGGACGATGCTGTGCCGGAAACGGCTGCTTGCCTCGTAGGTCAGGGTCTGCCATACCTTACCACAAGCACGAGTGGGACAATCCATCTCAGAACTAACGGCGAAGCGGTTTGGGTCACGACAGATACGCTGCAGGGTGTAGGTGCAGACTGCTCTCTTGAAGAGACACCGTAGTGGTCATCAGATAACGTGCAGTCTCGGGAGGAGTCAAGGTCTGGCGATATCCGCCTCTACCATCAATGCACCTCTTACTCCGTCCTCCCCGCTCTTTGCACCTCTTGCCTCAAAGCTCGCGCGCACTATCAGATCAACGAAGGCGGAATGGCAAAAGGCAAGGTCTGACCCCGATACCCTCCAGCAACAGCAAAGGACAACACTTGACCCCGAACTGCGAGTCCAAACCGTGTGCTGCGTCAGCAGAACTACTCCAGCTAGAAACGATGATTCAGCCGAGGTATATCCACGACATCAGGGTGGAGGGCCCCCTCTCCATGGAGGAACCAAATCCTCCAACGGTCTGGTCTACCGGGTACCGGGCTTCCGAAGCCGGTGACGATGTAGCCACCCTCGCACAGCTTCCCCATGTAGGTCCTGCGTTTGGAGATTGGGACTTCACAGTAGAACTTGAAGGAGTCGCTTGGTCTTGGCAGGACATCTCGAATCTGCGATGAGTCGATCACCCATGTTTCTTCAGATTGCCTTCGGAGTAGTAGCGGCGGATTCAGCGGTCTGCATCTGCGGCCATCGTACGTGTGGCACTGACAAGCGAGTACGAGATCATCTCCGGGCTCTGGTGTAACATGCACGAAGTACTCGGAGGGCGTTTCTCGAGCTGTTCCGCGAAGAAGCCAGGGATTCGAGAGATACCCTGACAGCCGTTGACTCAGTTCAGCTCGTAACAGGAGCACATCGTCCTTGTAGACGATATGTGGGTAGTGGGTGAGGTCGAACGGGATGTCTTCGGTACTGGCTGTCAACAGAATGACCTGTTTGCCAAGTGCGTGAGCATACCCCACTTCGTAGAAGACATTTGCGTTTCGTCCTGTCATAACGGCGACAACAAAATCCGCCGTCCTAATCTGATCGTAGACCCGCTCAAGGATGCTTGACTGGAACAGTTGCTCATCGACTCTCTCGCAAATGACGCCCGCATTCGTACACGCAGGCTTGATCCCCTCCAAGTAGACTTCGTCGAATTCCTTGCTGAATGGCATCAAGACGAAGACTGATGGACGCGGCCGATCTTTGGGGACATCCGCAGGGTTTCGAGGCTGATCGCACATTAGCCCTCACTTCCGTTCCCAGCGATCGGTTCCGGCACATAGACCTGCTTGAGGGGCAAGAGATCTTTGTACTTCGAGTCGAAACTTTCGTAGTACTCGAAGATGAGGTCCACGAGTTCTTGTCCGTCGATGAGGCGGAGATTGCTCTTGTTGCGTGCGAAGCTCTTGGCCTGGTTCGAGAAGGTCCCAAGTGTGACGAGCAATCCAAACTCTCCGTTGTCTACCTTGCCATATAGGGCGGAGACTATGGGATCTCCCACGCTACCCTCTGTGCTTTTCACCTGCACCTTGATGATGGGGGGCTCAAAACCGAGGTCATCCTTGTGGGCGATGATGTCGATTCCAGCGTCAGTCCCCATTGGCGCCACGCGGGTCTTGTACCCCATCGCTTCAAGGAGATGCGCGACAAAGTGCTCCATTGGATGGCCCTTGGCTTCACGTGCGAGCTGTTTGAGGATGAAATCGCGCGTTCGTGCCTTGATCTCGTCTGCCTCCATCTCAAGCTCTGGTCCCTCATCGACGGGGGTAGGTGGCACGCCTTCTCCTGCTGCAATGAATTCGTCGGCGTAGTTCTTCACCTGGAACAACGTCAGTGCAGACCCGATTTCGTAGAGTGCTCCCTGAGTGAATAGTGTGCGGGGGTACTCGTCGACCCACTCGACGTCCCTGACATTCGGATAATCAGTGCTCACCGAAGTATCGTACCGGTGGTCGCTCTTCACCCGTCCAATGTAAATGTGCCGATCGATTTTCGATGGATAGACGACGAAATCGCCGATCTTTACTTCATTGATGAATCGGAAGAGCTGCCCAGCGTGCACTGGGATGGCTCCCGGTTTTGCCTTCGGATATGTATCAGCAATCTTGGCTTTAAGTGCCTCGCGGTCGTTCCCGATCTTGCTGACGTCGCCCATCTCATGCCAGCCAACAGCAATCACCTTCTTTCTCAGGAAGAGGCTGTCTGCCTCTCCAAGCCGTCCCGCGTGGATTCCCCACAAGGTCCTTTCACTACTCATTAACATCACCTACTTAGAGAGTTCCTCGCCGAGGAGTTCGGCTTGCTGGATGACTGTATCGGTTGCTGTCTGCTGCTTGTCAGGCGGATATCCGTACTTGCGTAGGGTGCGCTTGACGAGGACGCGCATCTCGGCGCGGATGCTCTCCTTCATGGTCCAGTCGATCTTGGCGCTCTTCCGTACCGTATCGGCAAGGTCACGCGCCAATTCACTCAGGACCTTATCGCCCATTACGGCGACGGCGCTATCGTTCGTCTCCAGCGCGTCGTAGAAGGCGAGCTCTTCTGTCGTGAGTCCCAGCTTCTCGCCGCGCTGATTCGCCTCACGCATCTCCTTGGCCAGCTCAATGAGCTGCTCGATAACTTCGAGCGTCTCGATGGCACGGTTCTTGTACTTGCGAATGGTTGCTTCGAGCATGTCAGAGAAGCTTCGCGACTGGATCAGATTCGTTCGCTTGCGGGCCTTGATCTCGTCTTCGAGCAGCTTCCGCAGCACCTCGACGGCCAGATTGCGATGCTTCATTCCTCGCACTTCGGCCAGGAACTCGTCAGAGAGAATGGAGAGGTCGGGCTTGTCGATGCCCACCATCTTCAAGACGTCGATGACCTTGTCCGGGGCAATCGCCTTGTCTACGATCTGCCGCACGGCAGCCCCAAGCTCTTCTTCAGGCGTCTGGCGCGCGATCCCGAGCTTGACGAGCGCTGCCTTGACGTGCTGGAAGAAGGCGACCTCATCGCGCCTGGCGATCGCCTCGGGCT
>CAZBSW010000221.1:0-4084 GCA_964494835.1 uncultured Thermotogae bacterium | reverse complement strand
GATGACGAGGTTACCCGCCTGGCGAACGCGTTCGACGAAATGCTTGATCGTCTGAAGACCGGTTTTGAACGCGAACAGCGCTTTACAGCCGATGTATCCCACGAGCTGCGTACGCCTCTCACAATCATCAAGGGAACCGCTGAGGTCATCTTGCGTAGCGATGCGGCGAGCCGGCAAGAGTATCGGGAAGCATTGGAGTCGATCAACACCGAGATCGACAGGATGACCAATATCGCTGATTCGCTTCTCACATTGGCCCGGGCCGATGCCGGTCAGCAGGACCTGGAAATGAGCTCGATCAATCTGGCCGACCTCCTTGAGGAAGTTATCGCTAAATTCATGCCTATCGGAGAAAAGAAAAGAATCGCCCTTGAAACCAGAATAACAGCCCGCTTATGGATCCACGGGAACCAAGAACGCCTGCAACAGCTTGTAGGTAATCTCATACAAAATGCGATTAAATACACCCCTCCCGGCGGAAGGATCGACGTTGTCTTAAAGAAGGACGAGAATCTGGCCGAGATAAGGGTCGTAGATACAGGGGTCGGGATCCCGGCAGACGATCTTCCTCATATCTTTGAGCGTTTCTACCGCGTTGACCAGACACGATCCCGCACCGAAGGCGGCAGCGGTCTCGGCCTGTCTATTGCCAAGTGGATCGTTGATGCTCATGGCGGGCGCATCGAAGCGCAAAGTACTCCTGGCAGCGGGACCGCATTCATAGTCCGACTGCCGCTTATCGGGCAATGACGTCACATTCCTTTGCTTGCCGGGCTTCCTCCTGCAGGTGGATGGATCACCGTCTTCAAATATTGACGTGCGCGTTACCCCCGCAGCATCGCAATCCCATGAAAGCCGAGAAGGACCAGGCCCATACGCATCGCGGTCCCCAATCCGGAGGCAATTGCAAATAACACGGGCCTGTTCCCAACAACAGCAAACAAGTAAAGTGAAACCGTGTCGGGAAATCCGGGGATACTGAGCAGAATAAACACCGCGAACACACCGTAGCGCTTGACGAATCGCTCGCTCACGTTAAAGAAGACCCTTGCCCAGCGATGACGGGCGATGAATCTCTCGAACCTGGCCGTTCCTTTCGCCCGGTCGCCCACCAAAAAGACGATGTACGCGCCCACCGTCTTCCCAAGAACGGCAACCAGAAAGATCCAGCCAAGCGGGATGAAACCATATCCGAGAACCGGAATCTCGCTTGGAGTCGGCAGGATCACCGCCGCGCCGACTTCATACAGGAAGATAAGGATAAGCCCTACCAGAACTCGCATACGGAAAAGTAACATGCCGCTACCGGGCGGCGCAAGATCAGTGGAGCATCATAATGCAAACCTGCTATACTCCGTTTCATCTCATCGATGAGAAGGTGGCTGGAGTATGGATTACGGTGCACGATTACAACGGCTGTTGGACGGACTTACTACACAGGGAATCGATGTCGTTGCCCTCCTTCCGGGCGCGAACTTCACCTACTACACAGGGCTGCAGAAATCATTGAGCGAGAGGCCGTTTGTTCTATTCCTACAGGCAGACGCCGCCCATCGCCCCGTTGTTCTGCTCCCCCGCTTGGAAGTGGATGGGTTCGAAGACTCTCTTCCTTACGAAGTCGAGCTCGTAGTATACACCGATGAACAGGGATACGAGAAGGCATTCCGCGACGTGGCAAGCGCCCTGAAGCTTAACGACAAGTCACTCGGCATGGAAGCGCGAGGGATGAGGCTACTCGAGCTTCGTCGGATCGAGGAAAACGCGCCTTCGTGCCGCATTTTTGAAGCCGATGCCCTATTGTCGCAACAACGGATGGTCAAAGACACAGACGAAGTTGAAGCAATCCGGAGAGCGATCAGAATAAGCGAAGAGGCGCTCTCTGCTACGTGTAAGCAAGTTGAGCCGGGAATGAGCGAGCTGGACGTTCAGACGATCCTGAACATCGAGATGCTCCGTCGGGGCGCACGCGGCCACGGCTTTGACCCACTTATCCTCTCCGGTCCCCGCGCCGCCCTTCCACACACCACCGCGACCGAGCGCGTGATAGAAAAAGGAGACTGCCTGTTGTTCGATTTCGGGGCGTGCCTAGGCCCCTACAGCGCCGATATCACGCGTACATTCTCTATCGGAACATCAACACCGGTTTGGGAAGACATCTACGAGATTGTCAAACAGGCAAACGCGGTTGCACGCTCGCTTGCCGCGCCCGGCGTAGCGGCCGAGGACGTCGACGCCGCCGCACGTCACGTAATCGATACCGCCGGTTATGGAGAGTATTTCACTCATCGCACCGGCCACGGACTGGGCCTGCAGGTGCACGAGCCACCGTACATCGTCGCCGACAACCAGACCGCGCTTCGTCCGGGGATGGTTTTTACTATCGAACCCGGCATCTATCTGCAGGATCGTTTCGGGGTGCGGATCGAGGACGACATACTGATCACCGATGACGGAGCCGAGTCACTCAGCACGTTATCACGGTCGCTCATTGCGCTTTGAGTACGTAATCACAGGAATCGCGCAAGCCGCAACCATCACATCTCGGATTACGAGAGAGACACCGCTCCTTCCCGTGTCGCACCAATAGGGCGTGATATTCGTTGTACATCCCCGCGTCGCTCGGCAACGCCTCCATGAGCATCGATCGCAGTTGGGCATACGTCTCGCTCCCGGCGATAACGCCTAAGCGCCTCAGGATCCGCCGCGTGTAGGCATCCACAACGAAACTGGGCTTACCGGCCGCATAAAGGACGATCGCGTCCGCCGTCTCTTCACCGATCCCACGCACCGACAAGAGCTCACGGCGAAGATCATCGACTGAAAGTGCGAACAACGTCCGCAAGACGCCGCCGTAACGCTCGTTTAGAAACTCGAGAAACGCACGCAGTCGCTGCGCCTTCTCGTTGTAGAAGAGACAAGGCCTAATCAGTTCCGCTATCGTGGGCACGGGCGCACGAATCAGTGAGTCCGGAGTGAGCAACCCCGCGTCTTTCAACGCATCGATCGCTCGTTCTACGTTCTTCCACGCCACCCGCTGCGTCAGGATCGCGCCCACGATCACTTCGAACGGATCCTTCTCCGGCCACCAGCCTTGTTCCCCGTAGGTCGTGAGGAGACGGCGATAGATCAGTAGAACTCTTCTCTTGTAGCTAGGACTCATTGAGGAACTGCCTGATCGCGGCGAGGATAGCATCGGCGATCTTGCTCTGATAGGAAAGGTTCTGCAGGTACTTCGCCTCCATGCGATTGGTGATGAATCCTACCTCGACAAGCGCGGCCGGCATCTTCGCCCTCTTGATGAAGAGCGGCATCGGCTTCACTCCTCGATCGAGCGCACCGGTGGCGGCGGCGACCTTTTCCTGCAGCACCTCGGCCAACCGGTAGCTGGCAGTAGCTGGCCCTTGTGTCTCGTGAACCAACGTCTCCACGCCGGACACACTTTCGTTGGAGAAGGAATTGGCGTGGATGCTGACGAACAAGTCGGCACCGAGGCGGTTGGCCTTCAATGCGCGGTCGGTGGGGTGGATGTACTCGTCATCCCGCCGGCTGAGTACGATGCGCAACTGTGGATCACCGAGCGATTTGAGATACACCATCTGCGCGATCGACATGGTAATTTCCTTTTCTTCCAGGCCTTCGAACCCGATCGCGCCTGGGTCCTTGCCCCCGTGCCCCGGGTCGACCACAACCAGGTAGCGGTAAGAGAGAGTAGGGCCACCGACGCATATAGAGAGAGACCCGATCGCAAAAAGGAGAAGCGCGATGATCACGGGCATTCTAAGTCGACGTACCAAGCGGCAATCCCTCCCTTTCCGTGCAGGATACAGGATGAACCGTCGCTACGTCAGGTTGACTGTCATCGCCTTGCTAGACATATGGGACCATGAGACGACCGTTCGTTCACCTCGGTTCTGGACTAACAGATCGACAACGTTTGGGGGCTGTTTTGCAGTCGCTGACCGATTCCTTTCCTCACTTGACAGTGAAATTTGCGTCTCGTAACATGAGCGAGTCGGGTCGTTAGCTTAATTGGCAGAGCAACGGACTCTTAATCCGTCGGTTGCAGGTTCGAGTCCTGCACGAC
>CAZBSW010000220.1:0-4084 GCA_964494835.1 uncultured Thermotogae bacterium | reverse complement strand
TCGAAGATGCCGAAGAGCCTGTCCGATGTGTCAGTCTGAAGCGACGCGTAGTACGGAGGCACCATCTCCACGGTCGTCTTGGCCTTAAGTTCGAGGGATGCGATCAATGCATCGAGATCCGCTTTGCAGCTTTGAATCGTCTCTCCGGGTACGATCATCCGACTGACAATCGCTTCACAGTGATCGGGCACGACTACCGCATACTTCTCGTATCCGCCTGAGAGTCTCAGTGTGCTCACCGGACCTTTTCCAAGGATCGGATGTTGTTCTTGGCGGAGGGAATCCAGGGAGCTGATGATCCTCGCCGCTTCTTCGACCGCGTTGACCCCCTCCTGCGGCATGAACCCGTGGGCTTGCACTCCTTGGACCGTCAGCCGGTACAGGACCTTCCCCGGTGTAAGTGTGGGAATCGGACTCGCAGTTGTCCCAGCGCAGGGCTCGCCAATGATAATCCCATCAACTCCCGGAAGTCCCTGATCGACGAGCGCTCGTGCTCCGTTCGAGTAACCCTCTTCGTCGATGACGCCGGAGAACATGATCGAACCACAGAGCGGTACTCCGGACGTGATAAGCGCCCTGCAGGCCCCAAGCGATGCCGCAATACCCCCCTTCATGTCCAATGCACCAAGTCCGTACAGCTTCTCATCCCGCTTTGCAGCGATGAACGGATCGGTGTCCCAATTGGACGCAGGCGCAACCGTGTCGAGATGCCCATTGAACATGAGACAAGGGCCGGGATGCGGGAAACGAAATGTCCCGATTACGTTCCTCCGAGATCCTTCAACGTCTTGGTAACAGATCTCGAATCCGTCAGCCAGCAATATCTCGCCAATTGCTTCAGCCAGCGGCCCTTCACTACCAACCGGCGATGGCACAGCGACAAGGCTGCGGAGAATCTCTTCCGTGTCAATCGAGTCCAGCGCGGCGAGGATCTGTCTCGACACAGTGTTCATTCTCCTTGCTCTCCCTTCTGAACAGGCACAGGCCGCTACTTGCGAACATGAGGATCCAGAGCGTCGCGCAATCCATCTCCAATAAAATTGAGGCTAAGGACGATGAGCATGATGGCCACTCCGGGATATGTAATCATGTGCGGAGCACGGCGGAGAAAGTCTTTACCCTCATTAAGCATCATCCCCCACTCAGGTGTGGGCGGCTGAACACCGAGGCCGAGAAAGCCGAGCGCAGCAGTCGAAAGGATCGCGCCCGCGATGCTCATCGCAGCGGTCACGGTCAGACTGGACGCGCAGCTGGGAAGGATGTGGATAAACATAATCCTTGCGTTGCTGCATCCGATCGCCTTGGCGGCCTCGACAAATGGCGTCTCGCGAAGAGTGAGCACCTGTGAGCGGATTAGGCGGGCGTAGATCGGCCAGTTCACGAGGCCGAGAACGAGCATCACATTGTAGATGCTTGGGCCGAGCACTGCCATCACGGCGACCGCCAAGATGAGAAACGGAAACGCCGCAAAGATCTCGACCAACCTCATCACGAGCATGTCGATTCCTCCGCCGTAGTAGCCGGAGAGTAAGCCGAGCGTCGAACCGAGGACCGCGGCGATACTGACCACGACCAGGCCGACTGTGAGAGAGATACGTGAACCGTAGATCAAGCGAGATAGAATGTCGCGGCCGAAGTTGTCGGTTCCCAAAAGATGCCCGGGGCTTCCCGGCTTCTTGAACGGGGACATGAGATCCATTTTCAGGGGATCATGTGGCGCGATATGACCGGCAAAGACGGCACAAATGATGAAGCTCAACAGCATCAGCGTGCCAAAGAGGGCCAATCTGTTGCGGAGGAATGTTCGGATTGCACGCCGACGAAGACTGACCATATGGGAGGAATCCCCTTCCTCGAATTCGGTCGGTGGGCTTACAGGCAGTTTTTCGGGGGTGTCGCTAGTCATAACGAATCCTTGGGTCGATAAGCGTGTACAGGATATCCACCAGGAGCGTAACGAGCACAAAACAGACCGCGAAAATTAGGGTAGCGATCTGAATTACGGGAAGATCACGCTTCTGGATTGCCTGGATCGTCAGTCGCCCGAGCCCCGGCCACGAGAAGATGCTCTCGACGATCACCGCACCGCCGAGGAGGTACCCCAGTTGGAGCCCGGCAGCTGTAATCACCGGGATGAATGCATTGCGCAATGCGTGTCTGTAGAGCACAAGTCTCTCGTGGAGGCCCTTGGCACGCGCTGTCCGGACGAAGTCTTGTGTAAGTACCTCTAACATCGATGCCCGTGTCAGTCGGGCAAGGAGCGCAGCAAGGCCCGTTCCCATCGTTACGGAGGGGAGAATCAGATGACTTACGAAGTCCCATAACCCGTTGCTGAGATGCCCTACTCCCCAAATTGGGAGGACCTTCCAGGCCAGCCCGAATTGCAGGAGCAGCAACAGCCCGAGCCAGAAACTCGGCATTGACACGCCGATCATCGCAGCAGTGAGCGCGATATAGTCCACGATCGAGTTACGGTGTGTCGCGCTGATGATGCCCACCGGAAGTGCGATCAACAGGGCCAACACCATACTCGAGAACGCTAACAGGATGGTGTTCGGTAAGCGGGAAGCAATACTCGATGCGATGTCGGCACGGCTGGTGATCGAAACTCCGAGATTGCCATGCAGCAGGTTCCACAAGTACTTCCCATACTGTACATACCACGGCTTATCAAGGCTGTAGAATACCGTCAACCGTTGCGCGACTTCGGGCGTTACCTGTTCGGTCGCAAGCATGATTTTGACCGGGTCCCCCGGGGTCAGGTGGAGTAGCGCAAATGTGATGAACGTTATCCCAAGGAGGACGGGTATTGCGATCAGGACGCGTCGCGCCAGGTACGTGAGCATCGAGCAGTTATCCTTTGCCCTGCCGATTGGGCCAAGTAACCCGACCCGAGCGTCGGAAAGCACCACTCGGGCCGGCGATTTCCGATACTACTTCTCTATGTAGACGTTGTTCTCCGAGCTGACTAGCTCAAGAGTGCCCCACTCCGAAACGAAGTCCTTGACGTACGGAGCAACATACGTCGTAACGACCTCGAAGTAGAGAGGGATGATTACCTGTTTCTCTACGATGATGCGCTGGGCCGCCTTCCATAGCCTGGAGCGCTTGTCGTAATCGATGGTCCTGTTTGCTGCGTCGAGCAGCGTGTCAACGGCGATGTCCGAGAAGAAGTGAGTGTTGCTCTGTGTGATCAGCGAGCTGTGGAACATCGAGTACAGGCCGGTCGTACCCGCGTAGCTGAAGTCGAAGAACATCCCGGTGTTTCCGGCGAGTAGATCGTCGACCCAAACTCCGACGTCCTCTTGGAGCACGGTCGCGTCGATGCCCAGCTCTTGGAGCACGGTCGCGATGATTGTAAACACGCGGACCTGAGCTCCGCCGAAACACTTCATCTCGAATGCCAGCTTCTCACCGTTCTTGTCGAGCCAGCCGTCGCTGTCGGAATCCGTCCAGCCGGCGTCCGCCAGTAGGGCGAGAGCGGCGTCCTGGTCGTACCCATCGAGGTCTTTCAATCCCTCAGGATCGTATCCCATCGGGACCCACGGTGGAACTTGCCCGTAGGCGCGCTCCCCGAAGCCTTCCGGGATGACCGCTTTCCATATGGAATCGACATCGAGGGCCAGAGAGATCGCCCGCCGAACACGATAGTCGTCGAACGGCGGCTTGGTCACGTTGAATCCTACTCCTCGATAGGATCCGCCGCGAGTCGAGAGCTTGAATCCAAGATCGAGGAGACGTGGGCCTTCATCGGCCGGACCGTAGGCAACGACGTCGACCTCGCCGGCCTCGAGTGCGATGACCGACGCAGCAGGATCCGCGATGACGATGAATTGCACTTCGTCGAGCTTCGGTTCTTGCCAGGAGTCCTCGTTCTTAGTAAGAACGGCTTTTTCCCCCGGGGCGAACGACTTCAGTTCGAAGGGGCCAGACCCGATCGGCGCGATCTTCAAGTCATCACCCAGCTGTTCCACAGCCTCCTGCGGCACGATCATCACGCTTGCCAGGTGGTGGACGTCCAGCAAGAACGGAGCGGGCTGTTTCGTCTTGATCTCGACGGTGTAACGATCGGTCGCTGTGGCAC
>CAZBSW010000219.1:0-4099 GCA_964494835.1 uncultured Thermotogae bacterium | reverse complement strand
CCATCGTGAAGACCGGTGTTGCTGAAAGGACGCTTCTTTGTCGCCCACAGGGAAGACACTTGTCCGCTCGTCGCTCGCGCTAAGTCAGGGATGGCACGGCTTATGAACCGTGGTGAACATGCCGTTGAAAGGTGATCAATAGACAACAATCCTCGCTTTGGGTCTTATCACAGATCCTTGAAGCTCTTTGGACCACATGATAGAATGACGCGATTTCGTCTCACGGGGGGGAAAGAAAGACAGCAAAACCACGGTTGTTGCGTGTTACGATACCGGGCCGCGATCTTGGGACGGCAAGCAAACCTACCTAACATAAAGGGGTGCGTGTAGCAAAATGACTGCTCTAATCATCATACCAGCGGCAATTTCAGTGCTGGCGTTGTTAAGTGCGTTTTCGTTCAACCGTTCGGTCGTACGAAAAGCACAGGGAAGCTCACGGATGAAGGAGATCCAGGGATACATCCGTTCAGGCGCGTTTACGTTTATGATTGAGGAGGCGCGGGTGATGGGGATCACCATGCTCGTCATCGGCGCGATCCTATGGATACTCTTCTTCTGGGAGATCGCGGTGGCGTTCTGGATTGGATCGCTCCTCTCCATGTCGGCCGGGTTCATCGGCATGAACGCGGCGACTCATGCTAACGCACGCACAACTAACGCCGCACAGAAATCATTCAAGGAGGCACTCAATGTAGCGTTCTCCGGCGGGAGCGTCATGGGACTCTCCGTTGCCGGTTTAGCACTGGTTGGCCTGGTGATCGTAGTCGCGCTGTTCCATAAGTGGTTCGATCCCGCGAGTCTGCATATCGAAACGCGTTACCTGTTCGGCATCAAGTCGATGGGCATCAATCTCATCCGCGGTGCGCTGATCGTCAGCGCATACTCGATGGGAGCATCGCTCGTCGCGTTGTTCGACCGCGTCGGCGGCGGCATTTACACCAAGGCCGCCGACATGGCAGCGGATATGGTAGGCAAGGTAGAGATGCATATCCCGGAGGACGACCCGCGTAATCCGGCAACGATCGCAGACAACGTTGGTGATAACGTCGGTGATGTCGGCGGGCTCGGCGCCGACCTGCTGGAATCATTCATCGGAGCGATCATCTCGGTCGTCGTCATGGTCCTCTATATCTATGTCGGACAGCACAACGCAAGCATCCAGGACCTCATAGCGAAACTGGGATTCTCTACCGGGTTTACGGCGTCGGATTTCTCATGGGTGCTGCTCGCTCCACTGATGATCGTCGCCGGTGGTCTGTTCTCGAGCCTCATAGCGATTCTTTACATCCGGTTCAGCAGACGCCAAGAAGGGATGCAGAAGATCCTGATGAACGGCACACGCTTGGCAGCAATTCTCACAGCGGCCACGACGTTCTTGCTCTGCTATCTCTCACCCTTGAATCTTAACATCTTCTATGAGGTAATCATCGGGCTGGCTGCGGGGATAGCGATCGGCTTTTTCTCCGAGTACTATACCTCTTCCGACTACCGCCCGACGCGGGAACTCGCCAGAGCAAACCAAGACGGCCCAGCAATCGCGGTGACGGAAGGAATGGCCCTCGGGATGCTGAGCACCTTCCTCCCTGTATTTGTCATCGCCGCCGCGACGATCGGCGCGTATCAGTTCGGTGGACTGCTCGGCGTTGCATTCACGGCAATGGGAATGCTCTCGTTCGTCGCGATGACCGTGTCGGTCGACACCTACGGTCCCATCGCCGATAACGCGGGCGGCATCGCCACCATGTCCGAACTCCCTCCCGAGGTGCGTGACCGCACGGATAAACTCGACTCAATCGGGAATACCACCGCCGCTATTGGTAAAGGGTTCGCCATTGGCTCGGCTGCCTTCGCCGCATTGGGACTGATCGCTGCGTTCATGTGGTCGGCGATCGGCAGCGCATCACAGGTTGTTCAGCCGCAGCTTCCGATCGTGGGACAGATCGGAGGCATGTTCTCTCCCAGCGGAAGTCCGATCGAAGTGGGAGCCTTCGTCATCGCAGGATTGATGCTGGGGGCGATGGTCCCGTACGTCTTCTCCGCTCTTCTCATCCGCGGAGTCAGCCGCACCGCCGGAATCCTCGTTGAGGAGATCCGCCACCAGTTTAAGGAGAATCCGAAGATCATGACCGGCGAGGCCGTAGCCGATTTCAAGCGCTGCATCAGCATCACCGCCCACGGAGGACTGCACAAGATGTTCCTCCCGGCGATGATCGCGGTCATCACTCCGCTCGCCTTCGGACTGATCTTTGGGCGCTACGCACTTGGAGGATTCCTCGTAGGGGCGCTGCTCTCCGCGATTCAGCTCGCCATATTCTGCGGCAACTCGGGCGGCGCAATGGATAATGCCAAAAAGTACGTTGAGGAAGGGAACTTCGGTGGCAAGGGTTCCGAGGCGCACGAAGCGGGTGTTGTCGGCGACACGGTCGGCGATCCCCTCAAGGACACGGTCGGCCCTTCGCTCGACATCCTGATCAAGCTGATGAGCGTGATCGCACTCGTGTTTGCGTCTCTCTTCCCGATTTACCCGATATTCATGTAGGGATAAGAGAACGTGACGAGCCCGCCCCATATGCGGGGCGGGCTCGTCCCTTCGAGGAGACAAAATGGAAAACCCGTTCTTGATCGGCAAGAGGATCTACCTCCGCTCATTGGACGGGGACGATCTTGAGCGTTGCCTTCGCTGGATCAACGACCCTGATGTTATTACCACCTTGGGCAAGCGCTTTCCGACAAGCCGCACCATGGAGAAAGAGTGGCTCGAATCCCAACACAAGAGCGAAACGGACATCGTACTCGCAATCATCCTCAAGGATGACGATCGACATATCGGTAATTGTGGCTTCAACGACATCGACTACCCTAACCACAACGCCGAATTCGGAATCATGATCGGCGAAAAAGATCAATGGGGAAAGGGATACGCCGTAGAAGCTGCGCAACTACTCCTCAACTACGGATTCAACGAGCTGAACCTCCACCGCATCTCCCTTGAGGTCTATTCTCACAACACGCGTGCAAGGCGTGCCTATGAGAAGGCTGGCTTCGTCCATGAAGGGACGCTGCGGGAGTCGTATTTCAGAGGCGGTGCTTATCACGACACACTCGTCATGGCGGTACTCAAATCAGATTGGGAGGGACGGGATGGAGCTTCCGTTTTGGAGCGATAAAGACCGTCTGTTTGTGTTCTGGGGACTTGGCGCCTCGCTCAACTTCAAGTTCATTTGCAAGAAACTCGGGCTGGTGAATCCCCCATCCCCACTTCAAGAGCCCGAGAAGATCGATCGAGCGGAAATGCGAACCCAAACGGACCGCGATCGGCTGCGAGAGCGGATCGAGGACTCGAAGTACGAGCAGAAATAATCCGCCGCGGCGGCACGTTTTGCAGCGTACCGAACCATCTCGGCAAGAGACGCTTGCTCCTCGTTACCGTATTGCTCTTTTCGACTCCGCCGGTCGCCAATAACATAGGGACAGTTAGACATCAAGGAGAATGCTTGATCGCCGGTTATGGGGGTCGCATCTCGTAGTAGGGGCCCGTTTTGATGCGGAGGTAGGACATGGGAGAGCAAGATTACGTTCGTCTGTTCGATGAATCGATCAGAAACCTGTTTCGGGATGCACTTCGTATCAGTACGCGGAATCCGAGGATGGCCTTGTTCCTCTGCCATGCACTCTTGCGACAGAGGCGCGCGGCACGAACAAGGCACGCCTGGGAAGAGAAAGGGTTGCACGTGCCTGCATTCATGATTGCTAGCATCACCCACCGCTGCAACCTTCAATGCAATGGATGCTACGCCCGCGCCCACTGGCGGCCGATGGAGGCCGAGCTCGGTCCTGAACAGTTGCGAGGCGTTCTCGAAGAGGCGGGCGAGCTCGGTGTCTCGGTCATTCTAATCGCCGGAGGCGAGCCGCTGACTCGGCCGGAGATCCTCGATATCACGCGTGATCTGCCTCACGTTATCTTCCCCATGTTCACCAACGGTCTCTTGCTCGATCCGATGACGGTCACCAGACTGAAGTCGCAACGAAACGTGGTGCCGGTGCTCAGCATCGAGGGGATGGAAAAGGAGACGGACGCCCGTCGCGGGCGGGGCGTGTA
>CAZBSW010000218.1:0-4125 GCA_964494835.1 uncultured Thermotogae bacterium | reverse complement strand
CCTGCAGCATCATCGTCCGCACCGATCCCTCGGGGATCTGCTTGAAGATGATCTCATCGAGGTAAGGCTTCCCCCGCCAGTAGTTGGGGTTTGCCTTGACAGTCACGTGATCGTTCGGAACCCACTCCACGAACTCGAACGGCCCGGTTCCCACGGGGTGTTTGTACACCTCGGCGCCGTACTTCTCCACCGCCGCTGGGCTCACAATTCCAAACCAGACCATGGCCAGGTCCTGGAGTAGAGGTGCGTAGGGATGCGACAGGGTGAGTTGGAACGTGTAATCATCGACCACCGAGTAGCTGGCGACATTTGCCTCCAAGGTCCCCGGCACATAGCTGTCGATCCCCTTACGATTGGCGTAGTAGTTGGGGAAGTTGGGATCGAGGAGTCGATCGAAGGCCAGTTTCAACGTATTGGCGTCGAATACCGTTCCATCATGGAACGTAACACCATGTTGAAGATGGAACGTATAAACCAATCCGTCACTTGATATATCCCAGCTCTCGGCCAACCCAGGGACTATGTCCACCGTTCCGGGAGCGTATTCCACCAGACGATTATAGATTGTCGCCATGATGAACGCTGCTTCATTGTTCATCACACATTCAGGGTCAAGCCCGCCAGCGGGGTCAGCGCCTGTTCCAACCACCAGGGTTCCCCCGCTCTGCGCGTTGCCCGCACCAAAGGACGCCCAACCAATGGCCAGTAAGCTAATTACAACCAATCCTATCAGTAATCTGCTACGAAAAAAAGTCATGCTATCTGCCTCCTTGCCGCAGATTTTTTCTTCCCTGTTCCTTACCAGTTATCTATCCACTCATGCAATCACCCCCTTCTTTACTCACGATAAGATGCGAACTTTCCGAAACTCATCGATGAATTCGCTGATGTATTCAGACACTTGTGTAAGGATCTCGCTTCCCCTTGTTGCGGTAGCCATGGAAGGAGGGATGGAGTGATCCGCACCGGGAGATGCGCCGTATTCGATCATGTCGCCGGTATCCGTATAGTCTTTGGTGCGCAGTGCAACGTGAATCAATCCCGACTTGAAACGACACTCATGGATATCATCCAGGATGAGTCGATCACTCAGGTTCTTGCGGATGGGGATCCCTGCCTTATCGATCGCCACGATTTCATCGTTGATCGCCAGCATCACGCTTGTCTCGAGGAAATCGCCGTGTCCGATCAGCGCCCAATCCGGATTGATCGCCTGGGATGCCTCCCACCACAGGATTGTCGCCGCCAGGATGTTCTTCTTGCGTAATCTGTTGCTTACGGTTATGAGTGGCCCCATGTTACCGCCGTGCCCATTGATAAACAGGATGTGCGTTGCCCCATATTCGACGAAGTACGAACAGATCTCATCGTATACTCTGATGAGCGTCTCTTCCGTAAGAGAAAGGGTCCCCGGAAAATCGGCATGATAATCCGCATAGCCAACGGGGATCGCAGGCGCAACGACGACAGAACTGAGCTTTCCTACACGATCGGCGAGCTCACGCGCAACAAGATAATCCGTCCCCAACGGCATATGCGGACCGTGTTGTTCAATGCTCCCAGTGGGAATGACTATCATGCCGGTTTCAGCCAACGCTTCCTGTGCCTTTGGCCAAGTCAGGTTTTCTAGGAAATATCCCATCTGCTTCACCTCTCCGTTTGCTGGTTGTTGTGTAATCCGAGAAAAAGCCTTTCTGAGGCGAGGAAATGATCATTAACGACGTTGCTGATGTTCTTTCTGTCCTTTATTTCAAGGGCGACAAGAATCGCTCGATGGCTTTCCACCATCTTGTCGCCGTGCTGTGCGATGTAAAAGGAATCAACCTGTGTAGCCAACTGTTGATGGGTGATCGCAAGTATGGGTGAGTGGGCCCGTTGGAGGAATGGGTTCTTGGCCGCATTTGCCAGGCTCAAGTGGAAATCCCGATCCGCGTCGGCATAGTCATCATAGTTCTGATCAACGATCGCTTCTGTGATCCGGCCCAGACTTTCCCGTAGGGAGAGGAGGTCGCTTTCACTCGCCTTCTCCACCGCAAGCTCTGCAAGGACGATTTCCAGTATCTTGCGGGCCTGCCATACCTCCCCCAGGCTCTGGTTCTCCCGTATCGCATCTAGGGCAGCCTCCACTCCCATGAGACGATCCACACCGCCGCGGATGTAGGTCCCGTCTCCCACCCGTCGTTCGACGATCCCCAAAACCTGAAGCGCGCTCAGTACCTCCCGTACCGCCGCGCGTCCCACGGCCAGTTGTTCAGCGAGGATTCGCTCTGAAGGCAATCTATCTCCCACTCCGTACTTCCCACTCATCAGCGCCTGGACGATCTCTTCGAGCGCAAAGGCTGTACGGCTCTTCTGTGCTGGGAATACCGGAAAACGTTCCAGAGCAATCCCCTACCTTTGTCTGTCAAATTGGTAATACCGGTCAGTCAATTAATCACTATACCGCGCGTCTCTCACCCTGTCAAGCCCTTACGCCACGATCGCGAAATCGCGCGGAACTCGCTACCAATCTGCAGATACGCAACCCAGGAACAATGGCACCGGGTTTGGAGATGTGATATCTCACGCTGTTGCTTCCTTGTTATGTTCGGGCAATGAAAGTAAACTCTCTGATTGTAAGGTGTCGAATGAAGTGGAAAAAATACTATAGGGATGAATTTAAACTGCCTGTAGCAGAAAATGTTGTTAGCGAGCTGTTTGCCGCTTCATCTCAGAATCATCATCTTGATGGATTGATTCACAGCGGAGCAATCCTCTCCTTTCCGCACACATCGTTGTTCTACGCGGGAGGGGCGCAAGCACAAGTAGTTTCATCCCTCTACCGAACCGGTATCAAGCACGTTATTGCTTTGGGGGTCTTTCATGTGTGGGGACAGGAGCCAACCAAGCCTCTTTACCAACAGGCGATGGATGATGATGAAGACCCCGAGTGTCGGGAACAGGCTTTCTCCGGTCTGAAAGGCGCCTTCTTCCCTTGCGAGACGTGCTACGCCTCTCCGTATGGAACGATCCCGTTCGCGCTGTTCCCGCCGGAAGAGTACGTTGCCCTTCATCGAGATGCGAATGGTCTCTTGGCACAGGAGTACTCGTTGGATACCTTCTTCACACTGATCAAAGCCTATTCGCTCGCACATGCCATTCCTCCTCTTCAGATCACGCCCCTCTACGTCGGCATGACACGCGATCCGGTGCAGGGCACATTCGCTGTCGCCTCCGAGATCGGTGACGGACTGAAGCGCATGCACTCCCAGAACACCGCAATTGTAGCAACGGGTGACGTAGTTCACTATGGAACAGGGTATTCGAGAGAAGAGCTAATGCGCAGGATGCCGTCAACCGCGGATAAACTGCAGCCGCTGCTTAGAAAGGAGCTACAAGAGATCCTTGACCTTGTACTGAAACGAAAGGAATATGCGCAGGCATTTCCAAAGTTAGATAGTTTTCTGAACAACGACCAGCGGTATCTTCTCCCGGTACTGTCTGAGTTGTTGGGGAAGAACGCCGATTACGATATCCTCTCCTTCCGGTTGTCCGACTACGCTTCAATCAATGCGGTAAGACAGCCTTGTTTTGTAGCATCCAGTCTCATCGCCTATCGTCCGGGATGACTCGATCGGATGACGCAACAGTGGTGAATGTGGTAGATTAACGGTTCGAGAGATGTAAAAATGGCTTGAAGGAGCGACTTCACCGATGAATAGGGCTTCCGGTTTAACTATCATACGTAACGGTACTGTTTACAATCCCGACAAATTAGGGAGAAAAGACATCCTTATCAGTGGAGGATGTATCACACAGATCGCCGAACACATAGAACTTCCGCACGGGTTCAAGAAGACGGTGATCGATGCTTCTGATTGTCTCCTCGTGCCTGGTTTTATCGACCTACACGTTCATCTGATCGGCGGAGGAGGAGAAGCCGGTCCACCCTCCCGCGTTACGGAGATCAGTATTTCTACGTTGATCAAGGCCGGAATAACAACGGTGGTAGGGGTACTTGGGACCGACAGCATCACACGCTCATTAGAGGGATTGCTTACTAAAGTCAAGGCGCTGCGCGCATCGGGATTGGGTGCCTACATGTACACCGGCGCCTATCATCTGCCTTCCCCTACAATCACAAGC
>CAZBSW010000217.1:0-4134 GCA_964494835.1 uncultured Thermotogae bacterium | reverse complement strand
CCCACCAGAGGCCGCCACGTTCGGGCCCTCGCACATCCTCAATGGCCTGCCACATGGCGCGCATCGCAACGTCACGTACTGGGAAGGGCTTCGAGAGCACGGGAACCCCATCTCGATCGCGGATCTCGCCGTCGCACGCCCAGCTCTCCAACCATTCGTAGTGCACAAACGACCCACGCGCCGAAGGAGGGTGTATCACGACAGATGGATAGAAAAGAATCATCTCCAGGTCAACGAGAGATGCTCCGCACCGGTACGCGTGCATCAGCCCGTCTCCGGTCGCGTCGGAAGGGCAGTCAGTCACCTCCCAGAGCGATTGGCAACCACCTGTCGCAACGACGATGGAAGGGGAATCGATCTCGACGAGTGCGCCTTCGCGCACATCGACACCGATGACTCCGGCGATGGCACCATCGTCGGCCTTCAGCAGGTCCACTACCACGAAATCTTCCAACAGCACGGCGCCACTTTGCGCAAGGGCGTGATGGAGTCCTCGCATCAAGCCGACACCCTCGGCGGCAAGCCGGACATTCCGTGGGGCTGACTGCCCCGGCATTTTGAACTGGAGCCATGATCCATCGGGCTTCTTCCTAAACGCCACGCCATAGCGCTCAAGGTCGAGCACACGTTCGCAAGCGCCTCTCACCAGAGCGTCAACCAAGTCCTTATCTGCTAGTCCGTATCCGTACTTGACGACGTCCGCAAAGAAGGTTTCTTCGGAGTCAGACTCGTGAAACGGCGCCTGGATGCCGCCCCCCGCGGTGATCGTGATGCCTGAGCGAGCCACTGGCCCCTTGCACACGACGATTGTGTCAACGCCGGCCTCGGCCGCTGCCAAGCCGGTGCGGATTCCAGCCGCTCCACCCCCGATCACGAGTACGCTTGTCGAAATCCGATCTTTCGTCTTCATTCGGGGAGTTCTTGTTGAGGTTGTAACGGGCTCTCGAAGTCAACGACAACGTCGCGAATGAGGCGAAAGCCATCATGAGGCTCCAGTGTGATCGTCGCGCCGGGCTCGATAAGCGTTGAACAACCAAGCAGACGTCGCCCGTCGACCCGCACCAAACATCCTCCACAGGCCCCCTTGAAACACATAGATGTACGACATGCGAAAGTAGGATCCATCTCGTGTATCTTGCGCATCAGGACCATGACGGAAAGCGGCTCGGCCGAAGGAATCTCGTAGGTCAAGAAGCGCGATCCTGAGTCCGTCGACGGATCGCATCGGAATGCCCGCACGCTTATCGTTTTGCTGTTAGTCATTGGCCTTCCTTCGTCGTCGATCCGATCAGTGCCGCGTGGCTTCGGCGCTTTCTCTTAGCTCCTCAATGATCTCCGCTGCGGTGGCGATGCGCGCATACCCCCTGCGAAGTGTCCTTAGCTCGGCCCGCTGACACTCCGCATCGTCACTCGAGTTGATGTCGCTGCCGAACACCACTTTGAACCCATGCCAGAATGCCTCTCGCGCCGTCGCGCCACAGCAGAAATTGGTCGCCGTGCCACATATGATCACCGTGTTCACAGCGAGGTTTCGCAATACAGCATCCAACGGCGTCCCATGGAAGGCGCTATATGCGTGCTTCAGAAGCACCAGATCGCCCGGTTGTGGCGCCACCGGCTCATAGAAAGATACCTTCGTAAACAGCTCGCCGACATAGTCCCCAAGTGCTTGTCCGATCGGTACAGCCGCGAGTCCTGGAGGAAAATTCGTACCCATAAGGGACGTCTCGTACCCGATGTTGATAACAGGGACTTTGAGTTCGCGGCACGCATCCTGCACCCGACGTATGACCGGTGCTTGAGCACTCGCATCTGGGATCCAGTATGGCGACCAGTGCGGTTTTGCGAATTCATCGAGCATATCGACGACAAGTAGCGCAACCGACCCGACATGAAGCGGCGCGCTCGCCTGTCCTCTGTCATAGCCCGCGCGCGCCGCGGATAGAATCTGCTCTTCCGAAAACTTTCCCAGCTGCGTCATTTCCATCTACCTCCTCTCAGTATGCCGGCTCATTTTTTCTTTATGTGAGGGGTCTCTACGGCTCAACGTACTCTCGGTTACTACCGCTCAGGGCAGTGAAACGATCCCCGATTTGGACACCCGCCCCTGTCGCTCACTCACGGGCGGTCCTCTCGCCGGGATACCGCTACCAGAATCTCCGCGGGCACCGGTTTAGAACCCTAACATCATCCTTGGTAATCAGCACCGTGTCCGCGATGCTCATGCCGCCGAACGCGCGGTCCAGAACAGCCGGTTTGACCGAAACGACTAGACCGGCTTCGAGCGTCACCCTTCGCCCCATCAGGATCAACGGATTCTCACAGATCTCGAGACCTATTCCATGCCCAAACGGAGTAATCGTTCTGGCTCTCGATTCAGTGAAGACATACTCGACTCCCTTCCCAGGCTCCATCACTTCAATCATCCACTCGGTTGCGTCGACAAGGTGTTCGAGGTAGTCCTTCTGCACATCGGACGGCCTCCCCACGGTGGTGACGCGGGAGTTGTCGAAGCCATAGCCTCCGCACCACCCGGCCAGATCGAGATAGACAAAGTCACCTTCCTCCAAAGCTCGATCTTCGAACATCGGCCAACGCAGAGTGCTCACGGGGTTGCTTGCCACCCGGATACGTGGGATGAAATCGGCACCAGCTTCGAGCGCAGCACGCCGAGCAGCGAGTTCGATCTCGGATTGACGCCCCCCCGTGCGAACTGCCTTCATTCCTGCTTCGAGTGCGACATCAGCGATGTGAGCCGCCTCGCAAAGGAGCTCGATTTCGGCCGGGCTCTTCCGAATTCGCTGCGATTCCAGCAGGCTGTCCGCCGGTTCAATGTCCGCCTCAGGGAAGGCCTCAATGAGCCGGTTGTAGTACTCGGCCGGGACAACATCCGAGCCCACAATCGCAAGCCGGCTAGCCACCAGGCCTTTCTCCTCTATTGCATCGGCAAGGCCGGACAAGAGATCAGGCTCGGTCTTGGCCACGTCAATCCCGTGTACCTTATCTGCCTCGTAACCCATCGGCGCGACCAGCGTAGGCGGATTGTCCTCCGGAAGGACAACCGCGGCGTATCCCCACCCGGCATGACTCATCACGTTCGGGAACGAGATGAAGTGATTCGTCAAGTACGCAACGTGACCTTGGCGCTCCTGGTACGATGAGAACGCGATTAACCCTCTGAAGTCCCGATCTCGGAGCAGTTCTTGTGTTCGTTCGATCCTGCGGAGAAACTCGGATTTCGGAAGCTGGTGAGACCTAGACATCGGCGGCACCTCCCCGTTTCGTCACGAGATCTCGCACCACGTCGAACCTGGGGAGAGGGTCCAGAGTCATGTCCTCCCGAACGATGGTTTGGCACAACAGTCCCGGCTTTCCGTCAATCTGCACCAGGCATCGCCGGCAGATCCCTTGGTTACAGGCAGCATGGTCGTAGTAGGCCAAGCTCCCGTCGAGATTCTCGTAGATGTAGTCCAACGCATCCATGGCGCTCATCCCCTCGACGAAAGGGACGATGAAGGTTTCGTGCCGACCCTTGTTATCGACGGCCGGGTCGTACCGGTGGACTGTGATGTTGACCTTCTTTTCTCTCACGTTGCTCCCTCCTTGCACCTAGTGAGTCATCCCCTAGTGATGCCCGCCGACATCCGAGTGTGCCGCCATCATGCGCTTCACCATATCGAGGTAGGGGATCTTGTCTTCTGGCGGGGCAAGGGATGTGATGCGCACAGGGCGCTCGGTGACCTCCGTACCATCGCCCTTCCTTCGCACAATGACCTCCTTGAGCCAACGCTTGTTGTCGGTGTCGGGGAAGTCGTCACGGTAGTGGACACCTCGGCTTTCGGTCCGTGCCAATGCGGCTCTGGTAGACAGCTCGATTACCTGAAGCATGTTCTCCAGTTCAAGGGACTCGATCCATTCCTTGTTGTACGCCCGACTGTCGGATGAGAGGGACACGGTAGACTGCTCCGCGCGGAGCTCATCTACTAATGCGAGCAACGCCTCCAGTTCTTCCCCGTTCCTTACGGGGCCCAGTTTGGCATACGCCTCGGTCTGCAATCGGCGACGAAGTTGGCCGGGCCGCGGTCCGGTCGCTCTGTCGAAGGGCTGTTCGAGTTTTCGGCTCAAGACTTGAAT
>CAZBSW010000216.1:0-4167 GCA_964494835.1 uncultured Thermotogae bacterium | reverse complement strand
GTTTATCGCGGCGCTCGATCCGCAGATGTTCAACGTTGAAATGAGCACCGACCCCGAAGCGGCGGCGGCAGCGGTGGGTGAATCCGGCGTGTGGGCGGCGCTTGTATTTCCGAAGTCATTCTCGAACACGATTGTCAACGCGGCGGTGCGCGCTGGCGGCGAACGGAAGGTCGATTTCGAAGGCAGCACGGTCACACTGTTGCCGAGCGAGGCCACAGATGGACCGAAGACGACGCTAACCCTCGATGATGGCAATCCGCTGGCGGCAGCCGCGATTCGCGGCGCGCTCGAGACGGCATTCTCGCAGATGCTGGCAACGCAACAGTCGTCGCTTACACCCGCGGGATTACTGGACGTGCACGCGCTATACGGCGGCAAGATAAGAATCCTCGATTTCACCGCACCGGGCATCATCGGGTTTGCGATGACATTGATCACGGTCCTTCTCACCGCTATGTCGGTGGTGCGCGAGCGTACGAGTGGAACGCTGACGCGAATCCTGATCGCGCCGATCAGTGCCTGGGAGGTAACGGCCGGCTATACGCTGGCGTTCAGCTTGATCGCGATCTTCCAGGCCGCCGAGCTGTTCCTGACGTCGACACTGTTGTTCGACATCAGGTTTGTCGGGAGCCCCGCCTTGGTTGCGATAATCATCGTTCTGTTTACGATCGGTCTGCAGGGGATCGCGACGCTGATCTCGACGATCGCCAAGAACGAGGCACAGGCGATGCAGTTCGTACTGTTCCTGCTGATCCCGTCGATCATGATCAGCGGCGTCTTCTGGCCGATCGAGACGATGCCGGCGGCAATCCGCCCCCTGTCTTACATCAGCCCACTCACCTACGCCAACGCCGGCCTGCGCAAGGTGATGCTTGCGGGACGCGGGATCGGCGACATCCGCTTCGAGCTCGCCGTCCTGGGCGCGTTTGCGCTTGTGATGCTGCTCCTGAGCGTGCTGTCGATGCGGCGACAAGCCTACACCGCGTAAGTTCCGGTGGAGTCGTATGGCGGCTTGGCTGCACATACACAAGAAAACCATCCGCGCACGAGGTACAATTGCGGGAAACGAGTCGTCTTGGAGGTATCATGTTGAAAACCAATGCCGCCCGCGTTGTGGAATTCCTGTTGCAGTGCACGCCGGGACCTCCGAGGACCCGCGCGAACTGGCGCGTCGATCATGAGGGCACCCCGTTCATATTGCCCGGGATCGGCGGGATTTCCGTCAACGTAGCTGTTGGGGATCCGGCGTTCGGCTGGGCCGGTGATCACGTCGAACCCAGCGTAAGCTGCACTGCTAATACGAGCAAACCGTTTGAGCATCCCAACGTCTCCCTACAGTTGTATGCGTGCGCCGGAAACCTGGCGACGCTCATCTCCGGTGTCGCCAAGGGAAGCACGGGCTACGCAATCGGTCATCACGGCGGCAGCGAACACGTGATCGTGGAGTTTCCCCGCGAGACAAAGGAAAAGATGTCATACGACGACAAGATACTCATCCGCGGGCGTGGGCAAGGTCTCAAACTGACGGACTACCCCGAGATCTCCGTGTTCAACCTGGATCCCGATTTGCTGCAGAAGATGAATATTCAGGAGGCGGACGGAGTGCTCCATGTCCCCGTTACCACACTCGTTCCTGCCGCATGCATGGGATCCGGCGTCGGAGCAACCATGCCGGGAACGGGCGATTACGACATCATGACAAGCGACCCCGAGACGGTCCAGAAATACAACTTGGACAAGATCCGCTTCGGCGACTTCGTGGCACTTATCGATCACGATAACCGCTTCGGACGGACCTACCGACAAGGGGCGATTACCATTGGCATTGTTGTGCATTCGAATTGCCTTTTGTCAGGGCACGGCCCCGGCGTAACAACCCTCTTGACCGCGGGCAGCCGGCTGATCGAACCGATCATCGACCCCGAAGCCAACATCTCCGATATTCTCGGTCATGGTACATACGCCGAACCCGAAGAGGAGTAGCTGTTCTCAGCAGATATGACTCAGTAACGATATCCCTCGAGGCACTGCCTCGGGGATACGTCTTCCCGAGGAAGGCGCGCGCCTGATTAGGGTGTCAAAGAGATCCAGTACCTGCACACCTCGTCGCCAATCGGTTCGTAGTAGGTCAGATCGTGTAAGACGCCCCCACAGTTCTCGATCACGCCGGCCGACGCGATATTGTCGGGATGACAGGTCACGAGTATGCGATCGATTCTCCGAATACGCGCAAGTTCCATGGCCCCTGCCAAAAGTATCGTTCCATACCCTTTGCGGCGTTCGGAAGGCCGTACGCTGTAGCCAACGTGCCCTCCAAATCGGCTGAGGCCGTCGGTCAGTCGATGTCTGAGATTGAACACGCCTAAGATCCGGCCGTCATGGATCAAGAATCGGGTTGTTGCCGGGACCCAGCCTTGAGGTAATCCGTTACCGCGAGATTGGTTTTCAAACCCGCGTACGGTTTGCACGAATGTCCATCCCGGCTGAGGAAGAAACCCGGGGATGTGTTCTTCCCCGGCATCGGCAAACTCCGCCGTAAAATCAAGAAGCGCTGCTTCGTGCTCGTAGGAGAGCCTTACTATCTCCATATCGCGACCTCACTGGTAGGGCCAGGATACAAGGATTACTAAAGACCGTACAAGACGTCATGGATGGTGCTTTCCGCCATGCACACCGTTGCAGACTAGTCATTGACTGATGCGGAGCTTCGGCCTCAGTCGATTGAAGCTTCGTTCCGTCGGTGTACAAGAAGAGCAACTTGCCACAGCGGGCGGACATACTCCTCATCTGATACAGCAAGCTGCCGCGGTGACAACAGACTGACTCGTCCGTACATCGGATGTATCGGATGGAGGTCTTAGCTACACTAACAGGGGCTGAATCAAGAACAAGGAGGGTGAATATGATCTTTGCGGCGACTTATGCTATTTCGGTGGGAGTATTGATGATCGTGCAATGGGCGTTGACGGCGGCACGAGACCGAATCCCCGACCCAACGGTGTCGGCCTTTGGACGCGGGAGACGCGAACTCATCTTCCATTGGGTCGCTGAGTCCGTCACGTCGATCTCGCTCGTTGTCGCCGGGATCGCCCTCCTCCTGCAACGTAACTGGGCGCCCCGTATCTACCTGTTGGCGATGGGGATGCTCCTCTACACAGCTATCAACAGCGCCGGCTACTTCGCCCAGCGACGGGAATGGCCCATGGTGGCAGTCTTCGGTGCACTGCTCGTGTTTGCAGTCGCGGGAATCGTAATCGTCTTCTAGCCAATCGGACGCTCGCTTCCTCTTTTGCTCAATTCGCACGCATCGGCTGCCGGATGAGTGGTCGAACTCAATTCTCCCCGCCGTGCTGAGCGGGCGGGGTGAGCACGGCTGCACCTGTACTCTGAGAGGTGCCTGCCTCAGATAAATCGGTAACCGACAATCACCCTAGGGCTGAAACGCCTCCTCGTTTACCTCGGCATTGAGGTGCTCCTTTGCTATCTTCAACAGGAGCTTTCTATGGCATGGCTTGTCTTCCCCTTCGTAACAGATCAAGTACACGTCTTTATCTTTGGCTTCTTCAGCAAGAGATACGAGGCGCGCCATCGCCCTAAGATCAGATAGTATCTGTTTTGTGAAGCGTTGTTCATAATCGCTCTTGTCCCAGGCATACCAGTAAGCATCCGAATGAGCATCTTGGTGCTTTTTGAACTCCTGCTTGAAGCGGCTGAAATCATCAAACAGGTCTTTGGATGGTGCGAGCTCATCGTTTCCCCGTCCGCGCATGACGAGGACCGTTTTCGCTTCGGCAGGGAGCTTGCCTTTCATCGATAGATAGGTCTGTCTCAAGGCCGTGTCTCATCTCCCACAAGACGAATTCCTTTGTCACGCATCACAGATTGTACACTCACCCTGGAGCCTCCGGCCGCCATCCGACTGCGTGATTCAACCGGCCACACCTACATGAGGCACGCTCCTCTACCCGTGTGATACGTGGATAAGCAGTAGCGTATTCCTTGATTCGGAGCACGAGCAAATCATTGCGCAATCACAACCCGGCGAGCCACCGCTTTGCCGCGTGTGGTGACTTAAGTCGCACGATTTCGAGATGTGCATTCTCCGGTGCCGAAAACAATACCGGAAACTCACGTCTTGCCTTGCGGTGTGTATACGGTGCCCGCAAG
>CAZBSW010000215.1:0-4191 GCA_964494835.1 uncultured Thermotogae bacterium | reverse complement strand
CATCCCCCTCCCACTTCCGGTCGGTACGGCAAGTGAGCCGTTTCCCATCTACGCGTCCGGTCCCGCTGAGGCGATCGATCAACTCGCCGCACTGTTCATTTCGTTTGATCAGCCCCCTACATGGAGCATGGGTTGGCATGCGATACAGCTGGTCGGCGGTGAGTCCGAGGAACCTCTTCCATCGGAAACCGTAACCCTGCCCGCGCCTCCTTTGCCCCCTCCGGTCTCCAGCCAACCCGCCACCGCCTGGCATAGCATTGGAGACGTTTGGTATCAGGGAATACCGGCAAGCGGTTGGTATTGGTATTACGACGTATACGACCGTTGGCATCTGTGCTTGGTCGCAGAATGAGGAGAATGCCAACTTCGGATTGAGCAAGATAGGCGATTCGCCGTTCGGATTGGAGGACAAGCTCCTCTGATAGAATGCGTTTCTCTCGCCCGCTCGCTAGCGCTCGCTCGAGGCGCAGAGCTCTCTAAGAAACGCCTTGTGTTCTTCCCCTCTCGTCCGCTGTTCTCCGCGCCCTGTCTGCCACACCCCAACAGACAGGCTTGCGTCTCTGCGAGAGAATGCTCTTGTCTTGTTCTCGTTACTCTTCACTCATAACCATCACTGTTCTCCCGCCCTCTCGCTCAACGCGCCAACCGACCCCCATACTTGACAATGGCGCGCTTTCAGAGATGTCCTTCGTGCTCTTCGTGGTAAATGTCTCTTGCTGTCCTTACTCTATTGTCTGTGTGTCTTGAGCAGTGTCTCTGAATGAAACAAATCACAGGTCGTTGCTAGAAGTGCTCTGCCCGGTACAGCAGACTCATCTCCCTTCTCGAAACAGCAAGGAACCGGAAGATATCACTCTGCTCGTCGCTCTCCGATGCGCGTGACCGCGTCTACTTCTTCGGTGGGCTGAAGCGGATGAAGACAATATCACCATCCTGCACTTCGTAGTCTTTACCTTCGATCCTCTGTTTGCCGGCCTTGGCAACGGCGGACTCACTGCCAAGCTCGATCAGATCTTGATAGCGAATGACTTCCATGCGGATAAATCCTTTCTCCATGTCGGTGTGAATCTTGCCGGCAGCGATTGGTGCCTTATCGCCTCTGTGACATGTCCACACGTGCACTTCTTTTTCCGCGGCGGTGAGGAAGTTGACAAGGCCTAGCATGCGATAAGCAGCATGGATCAGCCGTTCCATCGATGATTCTTCCAGCCCGAGTTCAGTGAGGAACTCCTGTCGATCTTCCGCCGGAAGTTGACTGATGTCGGCTTCGTCGCGGCCGCAAACGGTGATCATCTCAGCACCTTCGGCAGCAGCGACCTTGGCGAGCGACTGCACATGCGCGTTTTCCGCATCCGCATCCGACTGGATGTTTGCCACGTAGAGGACCGGCTTCAATGAGACAAGATTGCACTCGCGGATGCTCGCCAACTCGTGTTCGTTCAATCCCTGCTTGCGCGCCGGGACCGCATTGTCCAAAGCCTGTTTGACCTTCTCGCAATCGTCGACTTCATGAGCGGCATCTTTGTTGCCAGCACGCACGAGCTTGGCGAGACGGTCGATCTTGTTCTGAAGCGTCTGGCTGTCTGCAACCATCAGTTCGAGGTCGATCGTCTCCACGTCCCGTAGCGGATCGATCGTTTCGTACTCAAATGGCACATTCGGGTCCTCAAAACACCTTACTACATGCAGAACCGCGTCGACATCCTTGATATGCGCCAACAGTCGTGTGCCCCGTCCTTCGGCAGCGGTAGAGCCTTCCTTCAAACCCGGGATGTCTACCACTTCGAGGGTCGCCGGGACGGACTTGGGCGCATGATACATCTCGACAAGCGGCTGAATGCGCGAATCGGGAACGTTAATCGTCGCGCGGTTCATCTCCGAACCGTCATAGCTCCCCGCTCCGGCAGCTGTGATCGCGTTGTAGATCGTCGTCTTTCCACAACTGGGAAGTCCGACAAGCCCGCAGGTAAGTGCCATTATCCCCTCTCCTCCCGGCGCGTTAAGCGCCGCGTTTATGCTGCTATGATTCTAGGTCACACCCGGAGACAATGGCAACGGATCACATGCTTTCGCGGACAGCGGATTCATGCCGCTGTCGGTACAGCGCGGCATCGACCGCCTGCGCCATTATATTTGCATCGACATCCCCGCCCAGGAATTGCGCCACGCGCTCCGCTTCCTGCACTGGATTTTGCAATACATCGTTGTAGCTCACATACAACACGTCGATATGCGATTGTTCGGCAAGCCATGCGGCTATCTGATCCAGATGCTTGCGGGAAGCCTCAGCGATCGCCGCATCGCTCACCACATCCGGATCTTCGCCTCTGCGGATCAACATCCGACGCTGCGACGCGAGGATCTCGTCCATTCTTCGCTGCATGAATATCACCCTATAGTGGCGATCGTCCGGTAGGTGTCGGAGGAGGGCGGAAATCATTTTCACCGCCCGTCCTTCCGCCTGCACAAGCCAAGATTTGTCGTGCTCGATCTGCTTGACCGGCTCGAATTCGTAGTATCCCTTCGGGTTGTCGGCGTCGGCACCCCGGAGTTCATCGGTCAGTATAGGCATCCCTCCTGCCTGAAGCATCATCATCATCATCGATGTTCCCGACCGCGGTAGACCGGAAACAATTGTGATTGTTTCTTTGCTCATCTGTCCTCCAGCTGGATCTTACACAAAACGTGCCAAAAGGGGCAGAGACGGAAATCAATCTCGCTATTTGTAGTAAACGTCGATGCGGCTGTCCGCAGCATGGGATGAAGTTCCGTTTATTTGCTGTTTTGCTGATTGGCATCGAACTGTGCCGGACAGATGTAACAGGATACCTCCCGAGTATGCCGCTGCGCTTGCTTGACAAAGGAGGCGTTGCAGAGGATCATGAATGAACGTTCATTCATAATCAAGGAGGCACAGATGCCACAAGGAAAGGAAGATCTGATTCAGCAAGCGGCGATTCGTGTCTTCTCACGCAAGGGATTCTATAACGCGCGTGCGGAGGAGATCGCCCATGAAGCAGGGATTGCGGTAGGTACAATCTATAACTACTACGCAAGCAAAGAAGAGATTCTGCTTTCCATCTTCAAGACGGAGTTTGACCAGCAGCTACAGGTATTCCACGGACTGTTGCAAAGCACTCTCTCCATTCCAGAGAAGATCGGCCTCATCCTTGAAAATCACTTTTCCCGCCTGACGGAACACGGGGATCTCGCTCAACTCCTCCTGCAAGAGCGGTTCAACCCCGGTAAAGGGTTCCGCACAAAGCTGCTCGGCCTCTACAGAGGGTTGATAGCTCGTATTGAGGACCTCATTCGTGAAGGTATCGAAAAGAACTGGGTCCGAAAATGCCATCCCCGGATCATCGCCTACGCCCTCCTCGGTGTGGTGGAGTCACTGAGCGTATACGCTCTCACCTACCCAGAGGAGGCGAAGGAAGGGATCCTCGCCGACGCTCCCGCGGAACTGGCAGGCTTCATCTGGAGCGGTCTGCAAAAGGAGCGGTAGATGAAACTCATCAAGACCACGATCGTATTTACGGCACTTCTTCTCTCATTCATACCGATCTTACAAGTACTGGGTCAGCAAGAGGAGCAAGCGGCTGGAGCGCCGTTTAGGGTACTCCTCGTCGATGAAACCAAGACGTTCGCGTCGACAATGCGCGTGGGTGCATTGGCGGGAGTATTGAAGAAGACGGGGGTGGTCGACCTTGACGTCAAGATGATCGACGTCGAGTCGAGCTATGTTGACCCTCTGGCCGGCCTTCCATTGCCGGAACGGCCGTACGACCTCATCCTCATCGTCCCCGCGGGGATCGATGACGCGACGGTTGCCCAGATTTGGCTTGTAAGCAGGTACTACGAGCAGACAACACCACAATACGTGCTCCTCACCGGCCTCTCAGAGATTGCTGATCAAGTCTTCCAAGGAAGCACCGTTGCCACTGACGTGTCGGAGGATCTATGGCCGGCCGGATATGCCTCATTCTATCTTATGGAAGGATGGCTCCGATGAGAAGATTCTTCGGCTTTGTCGCCGATCATCCTTATATCACCCTCGCGGCTATCACCATCATCACACTCGGCTTTCTCGCTTTCATTCCGCGGCTTTATACCGACACTGACTTCGCCAACTACCTGAACAAGGACGATCCGGCCGTGCAGGCGATGGATCGGGCCGAAGACCGCTATGGT
>CAZBSW010000214.1:0-4202 GCA_964494835.1 uncultured Thermotogae bacterium | reverse complement strand
GTATCGCCGCCATCGACCGGGCTATTTCGGAGAAAAGGCTTGTTGTAATCGATGAGGTTGGGCCGATGGAGGTATTGTCGCCGTCCTTCCTCCCCGCAGTCGAACGCGCCATCTCAAGTGACAACTCTCTTCTCATCTCAGTTCCTGCTCATCTCGACCATCCGCTTGTTCACCGCTTGCGCCAGGAGATGACACTGTATCGGGTCAAGCTAAGTAACCGCGATCAGCTTCCGGCGAGCATCCTCCAGGAGTTTTCTTGAGTTCGATTAAGGGGGCGTGTACTCACCGCTCCTCCGACAGCGGCGGGAGTGAGTTGTCCGGAAAACGGGGGACAATGACAGCGGGTACGGGAACGGTGATGCGGTCACCCGACTGTAGCTCTCCTATCGGTTTTGTCGTCTCTTGCCGCGGGGGATTGAGGAGCACGATCGGCGTGCCTGCGGGAAGGTTACGTTTGTCGACTAGAGCGAGTCCTACCTGTCGCTCGCCCAAGCTGACGCAACTGGTCACCCGGCCGATGCATTTACCGTTCTTGTCGGTCACTACCGCTCCGACGCGAATAGGACGCGCTCCTGCCTCATCGATCTCAAACCGCACTATCTCGCGTTCTAGATGGGTATACATCGGCACACAATGATCGCGTCCGATGAAGAACGGCTTGTGCAGCTTCACATAGGCACCGAATCCGGACTCAAACGGATTGACGCCGTATGTCCCAGCGAGTTCATGCCCGTACAAAGGGAGTCCTGCCTCGGTGCGCGTCGAATCGCGTGCAGCAAGCCCGCACGGGGCGAGGCCAAGCGGCTGTCCCACTTCGAGAAGCCTGTTCCACAGCCAGACCGCATCACGCGCGGCCAGGTATATCTCATAGCCTATCTCCTCGCCGGTGTAGCCGGTACGGGCAACGATCAACTGGCGGTTGTCGACGATGATCTCACAGAACTCCGTGCGTTTCAGTGCAGCTACGCTCACCTTCTCGGCCGGGCCCAGAATCTGTGAGAAGATCTCTTGACTGAGTGGTCCTTGAATGGCGAGATCCATCACGCCTCGTTCTCGCTTAAGGTCGCATAAATCGACGTGCACGCCGATATCGCGCGTGGGCATGCCACGATCGATCAGGTACCGGCCATCATTGACGCCCGTCAGCCACGCCCAATCCTTCTCTTCATTGGCAGCGTTTACAACCACCAGATACCGATCGCGAGAGCGACGGTAAACGAAGATGTCATCGATTACGTTGCCGTCAGAATCGAACAGGTGCGCATACTGCGATTCGCCGTCCGACAGCCATGCGGCGTAGTTGGCGGTCACCACGTTGAGGAACTCGGTCGCGTATTCGCCTGTGACATGGAAGACGCCCATGTGTCCCAGATCGAACATGCCCGCCGTTTGTCGTACGGCGCGATGCTCTGCCAGCGCGGACGTGTACCAGATTGGCATCTCCCAACCGGCGAACGGCACAAGGCGCGCTCCCAACGCGACGTGCGCATCGTGGAGCGGCGTGCGCTTCGGCGTTCCCTCACGATCCTCCCACGCGAACGATTCCTTCTCGATGGTGCCGGCAGCATGGCTGAGTCGGTCCTGGCCGATGAAGTACGGCTTGTTGAGGAAGAACATGTCCGGCCGTTCGGCGTAGAGCGAGGCGATGTCGCTTCCTGGCGCCGTCTGGGGAACCGATGATGACAGCCATTTCCGCGCTGATGAAGGCACGTCCTCTTCCACGATTTCTTCAATAAGTGCCGGCCCCTGCACCTTCCGGAAGATGTCGTCATTGTCGAACAGGGTATACCCGTCAGCAAGGCCGGCGAGCCAGCGTCCGACGTTGATTCCTGCGGTCTTGGGAGCAAAGATAAGATAGTCTTCTTCTCCGGAACAGACCACCGTGATCTCTGATATCAAATCACTATCCTTGCCGAACAGGAAAGTGGAACAACCATCACCGACGGCGAGTGTGAGAATGTTGGATGTCGTCGCTTCATGAAGCAAGGCGCGGCTCCTGCCGCCACGCACGTGCAGGATGGTCCACGGACCGCCGTTCTCTTGCATCGGCGGCACCGGAAGAGAGGGATCGATGCGCCCGATAAGTGATTGTACTTCTTCTCTCGCTCGCTGAAGAAGCGGAAGAGGGAGCTTGCCACGGGAAAGATCGCCGGCGAGGCCGAGATAGGAGAAGGGACGGATCGACTGCAGGACACGGGCGATGATCGCGGCCAGTGCGTCCATCTCTTCCTTTCCCATCCCCCGTTGCGTCGCCCACGGCGTTCCCAGGCGGATCCCATGGGCGTCGGCAGCACTGTGATCGCCGGGGATTGTGTTCTTGTTACACACGATTCCGGCAAGGTCGAGGATGCGAGAAGCAATCTCTCCCATCATGACAAAACCAGTATCGCTCTCGATCGCCTTGAGATCGACGAGCAAAAGGTGGGAGTCGGTTCCCCCATAGGCAAGTGTCAGTCCTTCCCGCACGAGAGCATCCGCAAGGTAGGAAGCATTCTCCACGATGCGCCGCTGCAGATCCTTGAACTCATCCGTCTGCGCGAACTGCAGCGCTACGGCGATCGCAGCGAACTTGTTGACGTGCGGGCCTCCTTGCTCACCGGGGAAAACGGCGTTGTCGATACGGGAGGCAATCTCTGGATCGGTCGATAGGACCACGGCTCCGCGTGGTCCACACAGGGTCTTGTGGGTTGTGAATGTAACTACATCAGCGATGCCGATCGGATTGGGATATACGCCGCCCACTACCATGCCGGCGGTGTGAGCGATGTCGGCAAGGAGCACGGCGCCCACAGCGTCAGCGATCTTCCGGAACGCATTCCAGTCGGCTTGCCAGGGGTAGGAAGTGAATCCGCCGATGATCATGCGGGGATGATAACGCTTGGCGAGATCCATGATTCGATCGTAGTCGAGTCTACCTGTGTTGCGATCGGCGGCGTAGGAGACGATGTTGTATCGCTTGCCGGTGATATTGAATTGCGATCCGTGCGTGAGGTGCCCACCCTCCGTTAGGTCCATTCCCATTACGGTATCGCCCGGATTCACAAACGCCTCGTACACGGCGAGATTCGCGGCAGCGCCGGAGAGTGGCTGCACATTGGCGTAGATCTTGTCCGCCGGCCAAACGGGGGTGGCGAAGCACTCCGTAGCACGGCGACCGGCTAGAGATTCGATCAGGTCAGCCATCTCCGTTCCCTTGTAGAACCGCCAATCGGCATAGCGGCGATGGTGGGTGAGCTGGGTGTCGATATCGGCCAATTGTTCAGAGCTCGACTTGCGCATCACCGCGCGCGGATACCCTTCTGCATAGACGCTTGTGAATGCCGAGCCGAGCGCCTCGCGTACCGCTAGTGGCGTGAGGCTTTCCGAGGGAATGAGGATTATCTTCTCGCGTTGACGTCGCTCCTCAGCGGCGATCAGTGCCGCCGTCTGGGGATCGCTCTGCAGAATATGCGGAATGTGGGTCGCATCGCTCATGGTCACTCCTTTTCCCAACCGATCGTGTTGGGGTGAAGTCTACGGGGAAGATCGTGATCTTTCCAACACGCATCCGCAAGCAGGAACAACCCTCCGTTCACCAGCGAATGCCCTCCTAGGATAACCGGGATCTTCGCCTGCTTTGCCACACGGGTGAACTCTCGCCATTCCGGGTCGTCGATCAACGAATCCATCAATAGATCGCTTGCGAAGCGATCGCTCGCTGTGGGAAGCGATCCTGCATGTGCAAGCAAAGGGCGGCTGTCGATTATCGCGCCGTCGGCGGTCTTCTCCAGTTGCGCAAAAAAGGGGACTGTTCCCGTTTCTTTCAGGACGGCACTGAGGAGCGTGCCGCTACCGGTTGGATAAGCGCGAAAACCTCTTCCTTCACTGACCACACTCGTCCGGCAGGCCACCGCTCGTTCGAAATACGCCCACGTCATTGGGTTCACCCGCCCGATGATTTTGATGTGCGCGGTGCGCGTGCGGAGAAGTTTGATCAGTTCATGTGCCTTCGGATCTTGATACGAGACGGTCCGTAAGTATTCCTTAATCTGACTCCCCCCACGATCGGCGATCGCGAGGAGAAGGACATCAATCGGCGTATCGATATCAAACTGAGTTTCGGCATCCCGAGGGAGAGAGAAGCAGGGGATGTTGGAATCGGCGAGTATGAACCCAAGTGGGTTATCGATTGGTGGCAGTTTGATGGAAAGGAACTCTTGTGC
>CAZBSW010000213.1:0-4215 GCA_964494835.1 uncultured Thermotogae bacterium | reverse complement strand
CATCAACCTGTACAAGGGAATCAGCGTTGAGCTACGCATCCGTGTGGATGAGGAGGGCGCGCCCAAAGGGGAGTAGTCCCGCATGAGAAGCGGGCTGTGTTGCTTGGTTCTAGCAGTATGTTTGCTCGCCATCGGCTTCAGTGTATACGGCGGTGAGACGTCTCTTTATGTCGATGGAGAGTTGCTAGCCCTTGACCATCCCTTGATCCATCAGGGAGACACTCTCCTTGTCCCATTGCGAGAGGTTGGCCTCTACCTCGGGATCGAGGCGGCATACACGGAGGAGGAGCAGTCAATAGCCGTCCGCAGCGCCGACGGTGAGCGTTTCTTCCCGATAGACCATTTCTCTACCCACAACGGTGTATACTACGTTTCGCTCGATGAACTGGTCAACATCGCGTCGGCGCAGGTGCATGAAGTCGGAGATGAGGTCTACATCGAATCGGAAGCCCCGCACCTATCGGCGCTTACCGCGACCGGTGAGCAAGTTGGGGTACGGTTTGATGCATTCGTTCCCTATGAACTGATCTCAGACAACGCAAACACCGTCCACTTGCGATTCTATCATTGTACGCTCGACACTGCGCCACGGGAAGTGGCGGTCAGCGGAGGGGTGGTCACCGCGGTCACGCTGGGGGTGAGCGGTCGCCGATGTGCGGATGTAATCATCACCCTGTCTGGAGATTCCCACCCGCAGATCAAGCGCTTCAGCGCTGCCGGGTTCTATTCGGTCACTCTATCGTTCGATCATCAGTCTTCGCTCGAAATCGAGGATGAGATCGCTCCCCACATTGCGTATCACGAGATCACGACCGACCTCGGCGATGGCCCCGTGAAGCTCAAGTACCTGTACATCGACGAATGGCGCGATCACTATCGCTTGGTTCCATCAGTTCCCAAGACGGGGGTGGGGACGATCGCCTCGCTTGCCGATATAGCCCGCGGGCAGGGCGCACAGGCAGCGATCAACGGCAATTTCTTCGATACCGCCAACAATGTTCCAATCGGCCTGTTGATCACCAACGGGCAGGTGCTGAGCTCGAACTACGAGCGGCGGGCGGCGCTCGGGATTGATATTTTTGGGAGATTGACCTTCTTCAATCCGACGGTATCTCTTTTCCTGCGTGCAGACGATGAGAAGATTGGGATTAACGACGTAAACCGGCCGATCAAGTCGGGGGAGCTCGTCATGTACACGCATGGCTATGCCGGCCCGCTGACGAGTGGCTTCTCCGACAGCTTCCGCGTGGTGAAAGTCAGGAATGACACCGTGACATCGATCCAGGACGGACCATATGTAATCGGAGATCCGACCGCGGACATTCTTGTCGCCAGTGGGAATGCACGCGACCGAATTGAGTCGCTCCGGGTAGGGGAGAACGTCAATTTCGAGTATACGCTCGATCAGGGCGATCTACTTATCACCAACGCGGTCAGTGCCGGGCCGTTGTTGTATCTTGACGGTGATGAAGTGCTCGACCTCCAGGCGGAGGGATTTCAGGTTGATTCGTACCTTGTGCGCGGGCTTGCCGCACGCAGCGTGCTCGCCACGGACTGGTATGGCGGACTGATCTTGATGACGGTGGTAAAGAACAACGAAAGCATAGGCACCGACTTTGCCGGCTTGCTCACGCTCCTTTCCCGCCTCCCGGTGAAGGTCAAGAATGCCATTGCGCTTGACGGTGGGCATTCGAGCTCGCTTCTGTTCAAAGATGGCGGGACGTATCGAGAAATCTCCAGTGGGGGGAAGGTCGCGGTCGGACTCCTCCTTGTTCCGACTGATAGATGAGATCTCTCGCCCGTGATGCCCTGTTGATGGCGCTGGCGACGGCGATTTCGCGTGTTTTCGGTCTGTTCCGCGATGTGACGATCGCCGACAAGTTCGGGACAAGTGGGGCCTACGACGCCTTCTTGATCGCGTTTTTCCTGCCTGTCTTCCTGAGGCAGCTCCTCGCCGAGGGAGCGCTCTCCACGGCGTTCATTCCGGTATATACCCAGTCGCTCGTCGGCGATGAACAGGCGGATCGATTTGCCAGTAACGTTCTGTCACTGCTTATCGTACTCTTCCCCATCATTGTCGCAGTCGGTGTTATCCTCGCCCCGTTCTACTTGCCGCTTATGGCAAGTGGATTCGATCCCGAGAAACTGCGACTTGCAATCTCGCTCTCTCGCCTCGTTTTCCCGTTCATTGCCCTTGTCAGCCTCGCGGCCGTGTTCATGGGGATACTGAACGCAAACCACCGTTTCTTCGCTGCTTCGCTCGCGCCCATCTGGTTCAACTTGGGCATGATCACGGGCGCCCTCATCTTCTCTGCCTGGTTCTCCATTCAGCCGATCTACGGCCTGGCGCTGGGCGCACTCGTCGGCGGCGCAGGCCAGCTTGCCTTTCAGATTCCATCCTTGCGCAAGACGGGCTTTCGCTTCCGATTTACACTGTGGCCGCTCCACCCAGGCGTGCGGAAGATGATGCGATTGATGCTTCCAGCTGTGTTCGCCCTGGCGGTGACGCAGATCAACCTCCTCGTCGACAACAGGTTCGCCTCCTACCTCGGCGATGGTGGGATATCATCATTGCAGTATGCAATGCGCTTGTTTCAGCTTCCGTTGGGGGTGTTTGCGGTGAGCATTGCCAGTGCCCTATTGCCGCGCTTCTCGGCCTCGTTGGCGCGCGGTCAAGAAGAGCGGTTCTCCTCCTATCTTGCCGACGGGGTCGCGGCGAGCGCGTTCGTGCTCCTTCCAGCGATGGCCGGACTGTACGCAATCGGACCCACCCTGATCCGGTTTCTCTTTGAGCACGGGAGCTTCTCCGCCGCCGCTGCCGTCCGCACCGGACATGCGCTCTCGTTCTATCTCGTCGGTGTTCTCCCCTACGGTCTGGTTTACATCTTTACCCGCGCCTTCTATTCCCTGGGGCGGACACGGGTTCCCCTCCTTGCCTCCGCGTGCGCGGTGGCGGCGAACATCGTCTGTGACATCACTCTGGTGACCCCACTGCGCGAAGGCGGGCTGGCGCTAGCGACTTCCATCGCAGGAGTGGTGAATGCCGCGATCCTTGCCCTGTTCTTGCGAATGCATTTTCCACCCTTACGCCGGCTGGCGCCGCGCTGGGCGCTTATCGCACTCGGAACGGGCATTGTCTGCGCCGTTTCATGGGAAGCCCGTCGGCTGGCAAGGGGAGAATGGGCAAGCGTCTTCCTCCCGATATTTGCCGGGATCACGGTCTATCTTCTTTTTGCGCGTGTGAGTGGACTGTGGCGGTTGCTACGACCCGGTGAAGACAAACCGGTGTAAGAAGTGCGACCGAAGCCTGTTTATATGTTGTTTGAACGCAATGCTGTACTGAATGCAAGAATAGCATCTGCTACACGGATATGAGATCTCGATCGCGTGGGGGCGACACATGTTCAGCGTTGAAGACAAATACTCGGCAAGCTCTCTTTCCTCGTCTAGCGGTAGTAGCCGAGTTGCTCCTTGGCATCGCTTGAGAGCATGTCGGGGGTCCAAGGTGGATCCCAAACCAGGCTCACCTCTACGTCTGATTGCGGGAACGATTCCCGCAAGGCTTGTTCGACGCTTCCGGCGAGCATGCCGGCCATCGGACAGCCACGGGTCGTCAGCGTCATGTCGACGCTGATCTTCCCGTCTTCAATCTGAATGTTGTATATCAGGCCGAGATCGACCACGTTGATACCGAGCTCGGGATCGATAACGTTCTCCAAACTGGAGCGAACATTCGCGGTTGTTATCTCCATCTTCTCCTCCTGTAGTTGTCTATCTCTATGGCGTAAGCCCCTTTGCCTGCCCACGTGCCCAGCGGTCGACGGCAAGAATTCGCTCTAACGTGATCGGCACATCTTCTTGAACGAAGGTGGTCTCCCACCGGCCGAGTACTTCTGCTATTCCGTGTGCGATCATTGTAAAACAGATCTCACCGCGCAGGAACCGGTCGACGAGCACCTCATCGGCCGCATTCGCCGCTGCGGGCGCGGTGCCGCCACGCTTACCCGCAGCAAGGACGGCAGTGAAAGCAGGGTAGCGATCGAGATTGAGTGAGGCAAACGAGAGCTCGTTCATCTGATGCAGCGGCAAGCGTGGAAGACCTGTACCGATGCGGGAAGGATAGGTAAGCGCGTATTGAATCGGAATGCGCATGTCCGAGGTCGCCAGCTCGGCGAGGATCGATCCATCCGTGTACTCGACGAGCGAGTGGATCAG
>CAZBSW010000212.1:0-4228 GCA_964494835.1 uncultured Thermotogae bacterium | reverse complement strand
GGACAACACCGTCACCGGTAACCGTAGCATTGATATCTTCCGTAAAGACCAATAAAACAATAAAAAAGGGGACAGGCTACTTTTTCATGTACCTTAGCCAAGTGGATGTTGTCATCAGAGAGAAAAGTAGCCTGTCCCCTTTTTGTTGGTGGCGGCTAGGTTCGCTTGCGCTCTATTTCCTTGGCGTGCACGCTCACCAAGTAGTGGATAAAAAAGGCGAGCAGTATGCCGACGAACAAGCCCAATACTCCCGCAACAGCAAGCGACATACGGCGATTCGGCCCGGCGAGAGACGGCGATCCCTGCGAAATCTCTAAGCTGAACAGGCTGGACGGGTCAGCTACAGCGAGTGTTTCGACAAGTGCCTGGTTCCGTACGATCTTCCCATCGAGATCTGCGACATTCTGAGCCAGGTAGTCGGCGAGCGGGTCATTCGCTGCAATTGCCGCCGTCATCCTATCCGTCAGCATATCGCGTTCTTTGCCGAGTTGTGCTATTCGCAGGCCGGTGGATACGGTTGTCGTTTCAATCTGCGTGCGCATGTGATCAATTAACCGGGTGCGGATGAGAGAAGTGAAATCAGTAGCCAGTTGTGATAGCGCAGCGGGTGACAACGACCCACTGAGAACAACCTGAACAGAATCGTCTTCTGCAGTCGCCCTTTTGGTCACGCGTGCAGCGGCTGCCGGGACCGCAGCCGTACCGATCACGTGTAAAAGGGTACTGGCCTCCTGCATGGCAGGCTGACTGGCGGCACCAGACGTGAGAATTTGTAATGGCGAAGGCGAAGAAGTGATCAAATCCGACAGTTGCTCATCGTATTGATAATGAATCGTCAGCGCATATTCATCCGGCCGCGTCCACATGATCGCCGCGCTCACAACGAGCGCCAAGACAAGGCAGGCAAGGATGATCCACTTCCCTTTCCACATCACACGTAGATAATCGATTAATTCCACTTCGTACTCTTCCATGCGTGCCCCCTTTTACTATTCAATTTGTACCGCTCGGTATGGATACGGTCAAGTTGTCTGATTCTCTTTCCTATGCTAAAGAGAGGACAGTTTGCTTTTTTAAAGGAAGGAGGATGTAAGGCACCGTGAGTCGCCGCAGCATAGCGTACGGACACTTCATGTGCCGAACCAAATGAATGGCACATGTTCATATTTCAGAAGCAATAGTCGTTCGTTCCGCCCGGAGACCTAAAGAGTAGCCTCCTGTGCCCGTTTTAGGACGGCGGCTACTTCCGACCGCGTGAATGTGGAAGGAAGATCTTTCCCTTCTTCCAATAGTGCACGCACCTTTGTCCCGGAGAGGAATACGTGGTCTTCGTTTCCGTGCGGGCATGTCTTTGTCGTCGCCATCTGGCCGCACTTTGTGCAGTAGAATGCATGCTCGAACTTGAGGGGGGTGATTCCGATCTCGCTTGGCGCGAACTGTTCGAAGATCTCCTGTGCGGCGTAGGTACCGTAGTAATCGCCCACGCCGGCATGATCGCGGCCGATGATGATGTGCGTACACCCGTAGTTGCGGCGGCAGATCGCGTGGTGGATTGCCTCTCGCGGGCCGGCGTAACGCATCGGGATCGGGAAGGTCCCAAGTATCGTCCGGTCGGCCGGGTAGTAGCCGTCGAGTAAGGTTTCGTAGCAGCGCATCCGAACTTCGGCAGGAATGTCTCCCTCTTTGGTGTCGCCGACGAGTGGGTTGATGAACAGACCGTCGACCGTCTCCAGAGCGCACTTCTGAAGGTATTCGTGCGCACGGTGAATCGGATTACGTGTCTGGAAGGCAACTACCGTCTTCCATCCACGCGCAGCAAACGCTTTGCGCGTCTCTGCTGGGTCAAGGTGAGAGGGGCCTGTGCTGAGCGGTGCCCGCCGCAGCACGTGGACATCCCCCCCGATTACCCACGCCGACTCGGAGAACAAGCGCGCAACGCCGGGATGTGTCGGATCGGTTGTCCCGTACACCGTCGCGGCTTCCTTCTCAAGGTCGCGCTCGTAGGCGTCCTTCACCTCAAGCAGGCCATAGGTTAACCCGTCCTCGCCCTTGAGTTCGAGTACCATCCCGTGACGGACCTGGGCAAGCTGTGCCGCTGGGACAGGAAGAACGATGGGGATAGCCCACACCGTCCCGTCGGGGAGCCGCATTGCCTCTACGACGCGCTCGTACTGCACCTGAGTCATAAACCCAGTAAGGGGTGTGTACAGGCCGCACCCGATCGCATCGAGTTCGCATAGCAACGCACCAGAAAGCGTCACGGCAGACCCATTTGGCTGGGGCAAATTCTCCGCATGCTCTATGATGCGGTTGACAAGCTCCGTTGGGACAGAGATCGGGGCAACGCGGTCTTCCGAGCCATCAATCAAGCCCTTGGTCTTGAGATAGGCAAGGATCTTCTGGGTCGATTCCTCGACCGTTTCGCTTCCGGTATGGACAATGACCTCCGGGGATTCGGGAGGCTCGTAAGGGTCATCGACACCGGTGAATCCCGTGATCTCGCCAGCGAGCGCCTTCTTGTAGAGTCCCTTGGGATCGCGTTCAACAAGCACCTCAAACGGGCACTCCACGTACACCTCGATGAAATTGCAGCAACGCGCACGGGCCGTGGCGCGCGCATTCCGGTAGGGCGAAATGAACGAGCACGTCGTCGCTACGCCATTGTTGGACAACAATTCCGCCACGAACGTAATACGGCGAATGTTCTCGTCACGGTCCTCTTTGGAAAACCCGAGATCCCTCGTAAGATCTTGGCGGACGACGTCTCCATCGAGCCGCTGTACGTTCTTCATGCCGCGTCCGATCAGTTCCTTCTCAAGCGCCTTCGCGAGAGTTGTTTTTCCCGATGCAGACAAACCGGTGAACCAAACGACAAATCCTTCGTGCACGATATTCTCTCCTTTTGGTACTCGCGAGAGGTATCAGCTCTCAGCGATCAGCTGTCAGTTTGAATCGAGATCGCTAGGCGTCGGCAAGTACAGCGACCATGTAGCCGCGAAGCTCTGCCTACCTTCCTAATGAAGCACACTTCAGCGATGCCAGTGGTTGCTTCAAGTTGATGTCTGGAAGCTGACCGCCGACTGCTCATCTCTATAGATATCCCAACTTCCGCAGCCGCTGGCAGATGATCGCGATCTCCTTCTCCGTCAACTTAGTCGGACTTACGCTATCCGATTGTGCCTATTCTACCATCACATCGCACGACACAACATCACCAATGCGTTCAAGCTACGCTAGCTAGCACCTTCAATGACCACCCTCAGCTTCTCCGGGCGCAGCATCCTTCAGGCCTACCCAATCGGTAGTCGTATTCTGTTTGTAGTGTACCACTCAATATTGGGTTGGTAAAGGGAAAAACACGCATGCAATGCCGCATGGACACAAAAAAGGGGACAGGCTACTTTTTTCTGCTTCTTTTATCGCAAGCATGATGATGTTAAACTCTCCTTAGAAAGCATAGATAACGGGAGCGCATACCGACAGTGTATGCTCCGTTGCATGCTTATTGGGGAGGGAAGCATGCCGAGAGTAGAGAGAGCGTTGGCTGATAACTGTACCTACCACGTGCTGAACCGTGGTAACGCGAAGCAGACGGTGTTTAACAACATGTCGGACTACCGTGCGTTTCACAGGCTGATGGAGAAGGCAAAAGGTCGTTACGCGGTTAGAGTCTTTGCATACTGCCTAATGCCGAATCACTTCCATCTGGTTGTCCAGCCTGAGTGTGGCGAAGAGCTCAGCAAGTTCATGCAGTGGCTAATGACAAGTCACGTCCGCCGCCACCATCAGCGACGCGGGACGAGCGGGCATGTATGGCAAGGAAGATACAAGAGCTTCCCTATCGAGCATGATTCCCATCTTCTTGTTGTAATGCGCTATGTAGAACGGAATCCGGTGCGTGCAGGTCTAGTTTCTTCTGCCTTCGATTGGCCGTGGTCTTCGCACAAGGAGCGATTGGGACAAGTATCTCCCTTACTAATTGATAGGTGTCCGGTACAACTGCCCATTGACTGGACGGAGTACATCGATCAGCCTTTGTCCAAGTCAGAGCTTGGCGCCCTGCGCCGGAGCGTAAATCGGCAATCACCGTATGGGACTGCACAGTGGCAAAGCAAGGTTTGTGCCAAGTATAGCTTGGAGAGCACCTTGCGACCACGAGGCCGCCCGCGGAAGATGAGAGAAAAGTAGCCTGTCCCCATTTTGAAGGAGGAACGATGATACTTGTTAC
>CAZBSW010000211.1:0-4265 GCA_964494835.1 uncultured Thermotogae bacterium | reverse complement strand
ATGATGATTTTTTCCGGCGTATGATGGGAGACGTCCGCGAACCTCCCCCGTTCAACACGGTCGACATACCGGAGGAGGATTCTCACCTTGACATCTTCCGGGACGAGAAGCCTCCCATCGAAACCGGATTTCTCCAGGCGAGGGGGATAGATAAACGAATAAGCCACCCGCTCCAATCGGCGCTTATTCGCGACCTCGCAGACGCGCTTGAGGATCGCCTGATGCCCACAGTGAACACCGTCAAAGGTACCGATGCAGACGACAGCGCCGTTTCCTTTTCTCTCATCCATAACACGAAAATGGTACACGAATGTGTGACGCTCGTCAGCGCTCCCCCAGAGGACGAGTACTGATGTGCTAGCAGCGGCGGTTGACCGCTCTTGGCCCGCTTTGTTAGAATCATCACACAATGCCGACCGAGCGAATTATCGGGCTGAAAGCCACTGAAGATCCAATCATCGCCAACACCCGGCCATCCCGGCTCGACGACTTCATCGGACAGACAGATCTAAAGGAAAAGTTGCGCATATATGTCGCCGCTGCCCAAAGACGTAAAGAGCCCCTTGATCACGTGCTTCTCCACGGGCCACCGGGATTGGGGAAAACAACGCTGGCTCAGATCATCGCGTCGGAGATGGGAGTGGGGATACGTACCAGTTCCGGGCCAGCAATCGAAAAGGCCGGCGACTTGGCGTCCATTCTGACGAACCTGAAACCACACGACATATTCTTCATCGATGAGATCCACCGTCTGCGCAGAAACGTCGAGGAAATCCTCTATCCAGCGATGGAGGACTACAAGATAGACATCATCCTGGGAGAGGGGCCAAACGCCCAATCTCTACGGATCGACATTCCTCCGTTCACCCTCATCGGTGCAACCACCCGCGCCGGCCAAATATCCGCACCGATGCGTGATCGGTTCGAGGTCTCTTTTCGACTCGATTTCTACCAGATAGAGGAATTGGAGAGGATCATCACCCGCACCGGCAGACTACTCGGAATCAAGGTATCTCCCGAGGGGGCACACGAGCTGGCAAAACGTGCGCGCGGTACGCCACGGATCGCCAATCGCCTCCTCCGTCGCACACGCGACTACGCGCAGATCAAAGGGAAAGGGGATGTTGATCTTCAAACGGCGCAACGCTCTCTTGACATGCTCAAGATTGACGAAGTTGGGCTGGATACTCGCGATTTGGTGCTATTGCAGGCAATCGTTGTTAAGTTCGACGGAGGACCGGTTGGGTTGGAAACCCTCGCCGCGGCCCTGTCGGAAGAAAAGGACACGATCACCGATATGATCGAGCCCTATCTCCTGCAAGAGGGGTTTATTCAGCGCACACCGCAAGGGCGGATAGCCACCGACCGTGCTTATCTTCATCTGGGCAAGGAACGGACCGGTGAGTTATTCTAGTCACCCCAAAACCGCTTCGGCAAGGCCTTTGCGTTTTCGAGGAATTCGCGCACAACACCGATGAATCGGTGCCAGTCGAGCAGCAATGCGAGGCAGATCCAGGCAAAATACAGATACGCTACATGTGGGGCCTTGAAGTAAGCGATGACGAGCGGCAGTACTACCAATGGGAAGGCAAATGACATGGTGACCGACTTCGACTGAAATACAACGATGAACGGGGCCGCCACCGCCACGTAGATCGCCGCCGGGAGAACGGGGACTAATCTCGCCATCACCAGATAGCAAAGGGCGGCAAAGACCATTACCATATCGAAGGCAAACTCGTGCTCTCCCACCCACGTCGGCGGCTTGTGTTGCCGGCGTGCGAGGCGGCCGTCGAAGATATCCGTCGTCCACCCAAGCATGGTGAGTAGGATCACCCATACCAAGGCGCGCCCACCCAGGAAACCGAGGGCGAGGATCGCCAGCGCGATCACTCCCCGTGACACCGTGAGGAGGTCGGGGGCCCCTTTCATCGTTTTCATCACAAAGACATTATAGTACGCCAATCGACGTTGTGACAAGCGCCCTTCGCCCAGCCGGTCCGGCTCCGTGTGTATCTGAAGAGTCACGAGCGGCGATTGCAGCAGCCGCTTGTCAACGGGGCGAAGGTCAGATCACGATCGGCTACGGCTCTCCTACCAGATCGAGGGGGAGTTCCCCTCGCAATGCCCGCGGAGGATCCATCGTAAGATCGATAATCGATGAGGGAACTCCCCCTCCCGTCTCTCCTTCAATGAGCAGATCGACGCCCGAGAACTGCTCTATTATCTGGTCAACGGCGACCAGCGGAGGTTCGCCCACGCGATTCACGCTTGTCCCGAACAACGGTCGATCAAGCCGGTTCATGACGGAAAAGAAGAATGGGTGGGCAGGAACCCGCACACCGATCTTTCCCTCCATTACGGTAGACGGTGGGGCCATCTCGTTGGCAGGGAGGAGGAACGTGATCGGCCCCGGGAGGAGCCGCATAATCTGCTGCCGCATTCGTGCGTCGATACACGCAAAACGCTCGATCGCCTCTACTGAAGAGAGATGCAGGCTGAACGGCTGCCCCGGATCCCGTCCTTTCAACGTCCTCACCCGCTCGAGTGCACGCTCGTCCCATGGGTTGCCGCCGATCCCGTACACTGTATCACTGGGAAAGATCAGTATCCCACCCGTCTCCAAGAGCTCCCCCACCATGCGTGGAAGATCGGCGTCAGAAAGCCTTGCAACAAGCACGGTCACACCCCTATTTCGCTCGTCAAATCGCTTCTTACCGGGAGATTCAGCCGCAGCGTCCACTATACGTGCTGTCAATACGAAGGACAAGATGAAACAAACCACGCAATCGGCTAGTATCCGCGAAGAGGAGGAGAGAATGGATAACCAAGGTAGTGGGGACAATCTTCTGCGTCTGCCAGATCTGGGCGAGGTCGATGAAGTGACGATCATCGAATGGCTGAAAGCAGAAGGAGATGACTTCGCCACCGGCGACGAACTCCTAGAAGTTGAGACTGAGAAGACGACGTTTATCATCGACGCCCCTCACGCCGGGCGAATCGCCCGCGTCGTACGAAAAGCGGGAGAGAAGGCGAGTTTCGATGACGTCCTGGCCGAACTCGACTGATCACGTGCAAGAGGTCATTCACCTGCCGCTCGGGCGCGCCAATTATGCACGCGTGTACGCATTGCAACACCTGTTGCACTCCCTGCGGTGCCGCGATGAAATAGAAGACACTGTCATCACGGTCGAACACGACCCGGTATTCACAATCGGACGCAGCGGCTCGCGTGCGAACATCCGCATATCCGAAGAGCAATTGCGATCGGAACGGATTCCGGTCTACGATGTCGAGCGGGGCGGCGACATAACCTATCACGGTCCCGGTCAACTCGTCGTATACCCAATCATCGACCTGCGTAACTACGGCCGTGATATCAAACACTACATAAGTCGCCTGGAACAGGGAATAATCGATCTTCTGGCCGCCTTCGGCGTGACAGCCGTCTGCCGGCCAGGGTCACCGGGAGTGTGGGTTGAAGAGCGCAAGATCGCGTCCATTGGTGTGTCTGTTCACCATTGGGTGACAGAACATGGGCTGGCGCTGAACATCGATGTGAGCCGTGATCACTTCACGATGATCAATCCATGCGGCATGTCGATAGAGATGGTTTCTCTCGCCGATCTCATGCCGGTGTCGCCTGAGATTACCGAGGTAACGACGCGCCTGTTGACGTGTATGGCCGCTCTCTTCAACTGGAATATCAAAGCCGATAACGCAAAACGCTACTGGGAGAAACTGGATGAGTAGACGGCCAAGCTGGCTCAAGGTAAAGGCGCATACGAGCGCGGATGCAGCCGGAATACACGCGATCCGCGATTTGCTGAGCAAGCGTCGATTGACGACCGTTTGTCAATGGGCACGCTGTCCGAACACGGGTGAGTGTTGGGGGACAAAGACCGCCACATTCATGCTCCTGGGGGAGGTCTGTACGCGCACCTGTCGCTTCTGCGCCGTTCCCACGGGGAACCCGAGTGGGGTTGTCGATCGAGGAGAGCCGACGCGGCTGGCAATGGCAGTCGCCGATCTGGACCTCAACTACGTTGTCCTCACATCCGTCGATCGCGACGACCTTGCAGACGGAGGAGCAAACGTGTTTGCCACTGCAATCAGCGAGATCAGGGATCACTCCCCTGCGGTGAAGATCGAGGCTCTCATCCCCGACTTTGCCGGAAACGATGATGCGCTTGCCACACTCGTCGCAAGCGGCCCTGACGTGGTCGGACACAATATCGAAACCGTGCGCCGTCTCTCACCTCGAT
>CAZBSW010000210.1:0-4277 GCA_964494835.1 uncultured Thermotogae bacterium | reverse complement strand
ATATAGACCCGCTCCGATTCAGCAAGCACGACCTGATGGAATCAATCGAGGAACGCATCTATGGCCGGGTAACAGGGCGGCCGATCATCGATCCCGAAACAGGCGAGGTCATCGTTGAGGCTGATCAATGGATCACCCATGAGATCGCTGAACACGTGGGACGGCTAGAGGTTACTCTTCCGGTAAAAGGTAAGGGTTCGGAACATCTAGTAGGGGCGAAGTGTGTCGATGATGTGCACGATTCGCGTGCTGGAAGGGTGATCGTTCAAGCGGATGAGCTCCTCACGCCGCGGTTGCTGGAAAACCTGAAGAAAGCCGGGATCAAGGAGATAGCCGTTCGCCCTCAGATCGTCATGCGTTCCCCCATGGTCTGTGAAACGATAAATGGTGTCTGCCAGCGTTGCTACGGCTACGACATGAGCAATCACAAGCCGGTCCAACTGGGAACGGCTATCGGTGTCATTGCCGCTCAATCGGTCGGAGAACCCGGTACTCAGTTAACCATGAGAACATTCCATACCGGTGGTGTCGCCGGCGAAGATATCACCCAAGGTCTCCCGCGTGCTGAAGAGCTGTTCGAGGCTCGCAAGGCGATGAAGAGTGCGGCGGCCGAGATCTCTCCCCTTGATGGACATGTCACCGCAGTGATACCGATGGAGACCGGAAGAGATCGCGTAGAAATCATCGGCGAACAACGAGTTATCCAGATTCCGTCCGTGCTGCACCCGGCTGAAGAAGGCGATGAGGTCGATATTGCCCACCTGATCAATGCCGGGAGTCCGTGCGCAGGTGAGGTGTTCTTGCTCGAAACGGATGCCGGCAAGTCGATGTTGGTGCTCGATTCGGACGCCGGGGATCGTTCGTACCTTCTGCCGCACGGGTCGGTTCCGTGTGTGAAGGATGGGGATTTGGTGGCGGTGGGCGATGCGCTCACCGAACGGTTCAATATTGAGCCGCTAGTGGCTGGAAACGTCGGCACGGTTCGTCTTCCTGAGGGCGGTGAGAGGGTCTTCTACATAGTGGATGCGGATGGAGCGGTTACGGAGTACGAGATCCCGTACGGGGCGCGCATGATGGTTGAAGACGGCGCCAGTGTGCGACTGGGAGATCAGCTCACTTCGCGTTCGAAACCGATATTTATCGCATCCGAGTCAGTGGGAAACATCCTCTCCCACGGAGATCGGATCATCGTGCGCAATCCCGAAGGACGGTCAATCCTGTTCCCGATTACGGTGAATGTCTCCCCTCTCGTCGGAAACGGAGCGCGGGTGAAGGAGGGTGAAAAGCTAGTCCAGGTAGAGGTCCCTGACGCCGAGAGCCTTCAAGTGGAGAAGGTCAAGATGGACGGTGAAATCACACGTCTTACCGTGCGTGCCAAGAGTGAGGTTGAGATCGATCAGATGGCGATGATCCGCTCTGGTGACAAGGTGAGAAAGGGAGACCTGCTCACCAAAGGAGTTGTCGCTCCGCATCTGCTCCTCGACCTGGCGGGGGTGAATAAGGCGCGCGACTATCTACTTACTGAGATTCATAAGGTGTACAAGGCGCAAGGTGTAGACATAAACGACAAGCACATTGAGGTGATCATCCGACAAATCTTAAACAACGTGCGTATCGTCGATTCCGGTGATTCACGGTTCCACATGAACGATCTTGTCCTGCTCGAGGAGTTTCAGCACGAACTGCGCGCCCTCGTCGAATGGAATCAAGAAGCCGAACGAGCCCGCGAAGCGGCAATCGGTGAACCATTGGCGGAGGACATTGTCTCCGACGGGCATCTCCTTGCGACGAGCGGTGATCTCCTTACCCGAGAGATTCTGAAGGCGGCATGGCGAGAAGGTCTAAAGTCGCTCACCATTCTCCAAGGAGAAGAGCCGGTATCGGTCCCTCTGGAAGAGAAACGTCTCCCCGGCGGTGAGCGTGAGTTGTTGCGCATATCCAAGGCGGCGTTGAAGACAAAGGGATGGCTCTCCGCTGCCTCGTTCCAGCGGACGACAAAGGTGTTATCAGAAGCTGCCCTGCGCGGGGATGTCGATGAGCTAGACGGGCTAAAACCGAGTGTTATCGTTGGGAAAAGGATCCCCGCCGGTACAGGTTTTATGGGCGTCGAGGAAGAAGCGAATGCTCCCCTAGAGGAGGCGACTGCTTGACAGTTTCCGTGAAGAAATCTATAATCCACCACGATTTGGAGAGTGAATATGCCGACGATTAATCAGCTTATCCGATTGGGACGAAAACCGAAGATGAAGAAGAGCAAGGCTCCGGCACTCGGCGCCTGCCCTCTGCGACGTGGGGTCTGCACTCGCGTCTACACGCGTACCCCCAAGAAGCCAAACTCAGCACTACGAAAAGTGGCCCGTGTCCGCCTCAGTAACGGTAAGGAAGTTACGGCGTACATCGGTGGAGAAGGCCACAACCTGCAGGAGCACTCCATGGTTATGGTTCGCGGTGGGCGTGTAAAAGACCTGCCCGGTGTCCGCTACCATATCGTACGCGGAACATTGGACACCGAGGGTGTAGAAGGCCGAAAGCAGGGCCGATCTAAATACGGTGCAAAGAAGGGGAGCTAGGGAGGATAGGATGCAGATACCAGGTCGAGATGTCAAAGCTGACATCAAATACAACAGCACGCTCCTCGCGAAATTGATCAATTACATCATGCAGGATGGAAAGAAGGCGACAGCTGAGCAGGTCGTCTACGATGCGTTGAACGAGATCAGCGAGCGAAGCGATACTCCCGCGCTTGAGGTATTCAATGCCGCGCTTGCCAATTGCTCGCCGCGATTGGAGGTGCGCACCCGCCGTGTGGGTGGCGCAAACTATCAGGTACCGTATGAGGTCCCGCAGGATAGGCAAATTGCCCTTGCTTTGCGCTGGATCGTCCGCGCCGCGCGTGAACGCAGCGGACACACCATGGCCGGGCGTCTCGCTGCGGAGATAATGGAGGCAGCACGCAAGGAAGGGAAGGCGTACAACAAGAGGTTGGACGTCCACCGCATGGCCGAAGCAAACAGGGCATTCGCCCATTATCGCTGGTAACCTGATCCAGATTCCCTTTGTATCCTGATGATCTGTAAGTGAGGGTCTCTATGCCCAGTGACGGCTCCGTGGCGATAGAACAGGTGAGAAACATCGGCATCATGGCTCATATAGATGCCGGCAAGACTACGACCACAGAGCGGATTCTCTATTACACCGGGTCTACTCACAAGATGGGTGAGGTCCACGAGGGCGATACCGAGATGGACTGGATGACCCAGGAGCGGGAGCGGGGAATCACAATTACCTCGGCGGCGACCACGTGCTGGTGGCGTGATTATCGAATCGACATCATTGATACCCCCGGACACGTCGATTTCACTGCCGAGGTCGAGCGTTCTCTGCGTGTTCTAGATGGGGGCGTGGTCATCTTCTCCGGTGTGGAGATGGTCGAGTCGCAGTCGGAGACCGTATGGCGCCAAGCGGATCGCTATCACATACCCCGCATTGCGTTTGTCAACAAGCTCGACCGTGTCGAGTCGAGTTACGTCAAAACGCTGAACATGATCGAAGAGCGCCTTGGCGTCGTCGCAGTGCCGCTACAGCTTCCCTATCGCGATGCCGACCGTCATCTGCAAGGGATGGTCGATTTGTTCTCCCGGCGGTTGGTTATCTGGGACGAGGAGAGCAAGGGCGAGCACTACTCGTGTCATCCCATTCCCGATGAGATCGCAGCTGAAGTGGAGAACTACCGCGAACGGATGATCGAGCACGTGGCCGAGGTGGATAATCACGTGCTAGAGGAGTATTTGGCGGGCGGCGATGTTGACGAAGCATCCTTCTACGCCGGCCTGCGGCATGCTTGTGTGTCAAGAGGTTATGTCCCCGTCCTCGGTGGATCAGCGTTTCACAACCAGGGAATTCAGCCCCTTCTCGACGCTGTGGTGCGCTACCTTCCTTCTCCAATGGATGTGCCGCCGGTCAAAGGCGTGGAGAGTGGCAAAGAGCGCCGAGCGTCTGTCGAAGATCCCTTTTCGGCACTGGCGTTCAAAATCGTTACCGATCGCTACGCCGGCCGATTAGCTTTCCTGCGGGTCTACTCCGGACGGGTCAAAGCCGGTGGGCATGCATTTAATCAGTCTACAGGTAAAGGAATGCGCATCACTAAGATCTTCCGGATGCACGCCGATCAGCGCATGCCACTTGAGGTGATGGAGGCCGGTGACATCGTCGCCGTCGTTGGCTCGAGTCCGATCTCTACCGGCCATACCTTATGTGACAAAGAGGCCCCTATACTC